>CAXRHS010000946.1:0-3127 GCA_964230235.1 Myxococcota bacterium | reverse complement strand
CAGGGTGTGCTCAGTGGGTCGCAAGCTCGCGACTTTGCAAGTCGACTCGCCGCTCCGCACGCATGTCGATCGACCTATTCTTGCACGGGTCCCAAGCGCGCGCCTTTGCGCTACTTCGGCTGACAGCTTTTGGTGCTGCTGCCGCTGACGCCGTTGCAGCTTTCGTTGGTCGCGCAGTCCTTCTGCTCGGTGCAGATCTTGCGGCAAGCGTTCTTTCCGCCCGAGCCATTGGTGCAGATGGCGCCCGACACACATTCGTCGGTGGTCTTGCCGGCCGTGCCGCAGCTGTCGCCGATTTCGCCTTCGCTTGCGCACGCAAGGGCGGCGACTGCCAGAAAAGAAAGAAAGAGATGCTTCATGTCCGACCGCATTGCCCGAAGTTGGGCGGTGGCCGGACGGTAGCGGGTTTTCGGCTCGGACGGCAAGGGGTGGGGCGGCAGACGCGAGGCGCTTGCAGCGATGCCGGGCAGGTGCTTGCTTTCGCGGGTTCGGCCTGAACCTGTGCCTGGCGCTGTCCCTGACCGCCGCAGGCGGCTGAGTTTGAGACTCACGAGCACTGGTCGCCAACGTGGTACGCAGCGGCGGATGGCGCACGCCATGCGGGCAACGCGCCGCGCCTGACGACGACAAATCGACTCTGCCAGACGCTCAGCATCAGCCGCCGCCAGCCTTGGCCTTGCCCGGCCTCGTGGTATGGCGGCGGTCAGGATCAGCAGACAGGGACACGGACACGGACACGGACACGGACCCGGACACGGACAGGGACAGGGACAGGGACAGGGACAGGGACAGGGACAGGGACAGGCGGGTTCTTGCGATAGCCCTGGGTTCGACGCGCCACACGCTTCCACCCGCCCCAATCCTGGCCTAGACTGCCGGCTGCGATGGCGGACCTCGCTCCCCAAAATTTCGGTCGGTACTTGCTGCGCGAGCGCGTCGGCCGCGGCGGCATGGCCGAAGTTTTCCGGGCGTCGCTGCCCGGCTTTGGCGGCTTCGACAAGGTCGTGGCCATCAAGCGCATGTTCCGCGAGTTCGGCCACGATCCCGGCTTCGTGCAGATGTTGACCGACGAGGCCAAGATCGTCAGCCACCTGGCGCATCCCAACATCGTGCAGATCCTCGATGTCGGCCGGCTTGGCGACGACTACTTCATGGCCTTTGAATTCGTCGAGGGCGTTGATCTATTCGCGGTGCTGCAGCGCCACCACGAAACAGAGTCGGATCTGCCGGTCGCGCTCGGTTGCTTCGTGGTCGCCGAATTGTGCGCTGCACTGGACCACGCGCACAGTCGCCGCAGCCTGGCCGGCGAGTCGCTCGGCATCGTTCACCGCGACGTTAGCCCGCAAAATGTGCTGCTGAGCTACCTGGGCGAAGTCAAGCTGACCGATTTTGGCATCGCCAAGGCCGCCCATCGCTTCACGCAGACCCAGGCCGGGCTGGTCAAGGGCAAGGTCTACTACATGGCCCCAGAGCAGGTGCTGGGCCACGCGATCGACCACCGGGCCGATCTGTTTGCGGCTGGCATCCTGCTGTACGAGACGCTGGTGACCCAGCCTCTGTACGACGAACTCGACCAGAAGAAGCTGCTGGACGTGGTCAGCCGCGCCGACTACCGCTGGCCGGCCGACAAGCTGCAGCGGGTGCCAGCACCGTTGCGCAATGTGGTGGAACGCGCGCTGCGCCAGCGGGCCGACGAGCGCTACCAAACCGGCCGCGAGATGCGGCTGGCGATTCTGGCCGCTCTGCGCGAATTGGGTCTTCACGCAGAGCGCGACGATCTTGGCACCTATTTGCGCGCGATGTATGGCCTGCAGCCAGACAGGCCGCCGACCGTGGTCGGCCTGGCGCAGACGCACCACCAAGACCGCGACGAACGCTGGAACTCGCGCGTCGACGTGCGCCCGCCGCCGGTGCCAGATGATGCGGATGGTCCGACCTACCGCGACCCGGCGCTGCCGCCCAAGTTGCCCAACGCGCGCCCGCAACCGGCGACGCGCCCGCAACCGGCGACGCGCCCGCAGCCGATTGCGCGACCGGCAGCCCCAGCGGCCGTGCTCACTCGCAGCCCGGCGGAGCAGGTGGCGACTGCTGTGCCGCGTCCGGCGCCACTTCCGGCGCACGCGACGCCGCCGCCGATACCACCACCCGCCGCGCCTGCCCGACCGTCGCAACCCGTGGGGCCCGTGCCGGGAGCGCCTTCGGACATGGCGGCATTGCAGGCACCCACTGTACCCAAGCCCAAGCCGTCGCCCGCGTCGGCGCCGCTGCCCGACGTCGCCGTTGCGCCCAGAGTGGCGACCAAGCCTGTGGCCGCGCGGCCTTCGGCCCCGGCTGGAGCGCCCATTTCCAGCCCCGGCGAGCCGCCTCCGTTGCCCGGCGAGGTGACGCTGCCGGTCATGAAGGCTTTTGACCCGAGCGATGAACCGACCGGGCCGCCGCTTGTGCGCTCCGCAGGAACCGAGGCGCCACCTCCGGCCTCGCCGGCCCTGCGCTTGGGTCCCGCTGGCCCGCTGCCCGCGCGGACGATCGCGCCGCGCCCGGTTGCTAGCGGGGCAGGCAAGCCTCCCTCGAGCCCGCAGTTGCCTGCCGCGACCGCATCGGGGGCCAGCGCGGTGACGGCTGCGGCCCACTTGACGCCCGCGCCTGCATCACCGCGCCCCCCTGCGCAAGCCAAGCCACCGACGCCGCGCCCGGCGCCGGCCGCCACACCGCCGCCGCCCGTGCCCGCTGCGCACGAAGAATCGACCCGCGAGTTGGACGCCGACGAGATGGCGCGACGACTCGGACTTGCACAGTCCTTTGACGCGATCGCCTCGGCCGAGCCGACCCAGGCGATCTCGGCGATGGACGACGCTGACCTGGACGATACCACCAAGCCGCAGCGCCCCGGCCGGGTGCGGGCCGCGGCGCCGGCGCTGCCGAGTCCGCCGCCGTTGCCGCCTGGCATCGACCCCGACGACCTGCCCGCCAGCGGTGCACTGCTGGCCGCTACTGGCGTGGTGTGGGTGGTGGCCGTGGTGCTTGCCGTCTACGCGACGCTGATTACCGTGCGCCATGGCGGATAGGCCGATTCGAGGACCGAAGCGAAGGTCTCTGTGCACTCGCAGGCTGCCAGGCGAGACGCAAA
>CAXRHS010000945.1:0-2540 GCA_964230235.1 Myxococcota bacterium | reverse complement strand
GCCAGTGGCGCGCCCAGCGGCAGTTGGTTGCCCGCGATCCGCTCGCCGCGGTGGCCTGGGCCGAGCGTGCCGTGGAGCTCGATCCTGACGACGCCGATGCGCTGCGCTTGCTCGGCGAGACGCGCTTGCTGGCCGGCCAGTTGGATGCCGCTGAGGCCACGCTGTGGCAAGCCGATGGGCGCACCCCCCTGCCCGCCACGACGCTATTGGCCGTCGCCGATGCGCGCCGCCAGCGCGGTGACCTGACGGCGGCGATGCGGGTGGCCGAGACGGTGCGCGACCGCCACCCAGAAGACGCAGGGGTCTGGCTGGAGCTTGCGCGCCTGTACGCTGACCTCGGCCGCGACGACGAGGGCCAGGCGGCGGTGGTGCGGGCGATGGCGCTCGACGCCCGGGTGGACGCACAGGCTGGCCGCAGCAGCCAGTTCTTGCGATCGGTGCTAGAGGGCTTGCCGCAGGCGCTGAGCGCGCTTGGCGAGCGCCGCGAGTGGCAGGTCGACCGCCTGCGCATGGGCCACAACGCGCTGCTGGTGCAGCTGGGGGCAGCCGGTGGCGGCGCGCTGTTTGCCAAGGTCACGCTGCCTGGTCGCCGCACGCGCGACCACGTGCAAGCGACTGCCGCGCTTGAGGCCCACATGGCCCAACTGTGTGCCGGTGCACTTGCGGTGCCGGTGCCTGCGAGCGGTCCTGACGGTGCCTTTGCGGTCCCGCTCGCCGGCGGTTGGTTGACGGCTGCGGCTGCCATTCCCGGGGTCTCTCTGCGCCGGTCGCTTGCCGATCCCCGGGCAACGATGACGCCTGCGCACGCCCTCTCGCTCGGGGACGCGCTCGGGTTGCTGCACGCGGGCAGTGGTCAAGTGCACGGCTGGAGGCGGCCGCCACAGGGACTGTCCAGTGCGATCGGCCCGGTGCTCGAGTTGCACCACAACCCAAGCGCATGGCCGCGGCTGCGGGCCCAGCTTGGCTTGCTTGGTCCCGGCGAAGCGGTCGGCGACGCTTTGGAGCGCCACGTCGCGGCGCTTTTGCCGCGGCTGGCCGCGCTGGCCGGGTCACTGTCGCCGGGCATCGTGCATGGCGACTTTGGTTGGCACAACGCGACCTGGTCGGGCGACGGCGTGGTTGGCGTCGTCGATTTCGATTACGCCGCCTGGGACTTTCCGTTGGTGGACCTGGCCCAGGCCATTGCGCGCACCGCGTTCGATTGGAAGCGCCTCGCGACCGTGCGCGATCCAGCTCCGCGGCTGGAGTTGGCCGCGGCTTTGATTCGAGGCTACGAGGCGCGTGCGGGCTCCCTGCCGCTGGACGCTCAAGGCCTGTGGACGCTCGTCGCGGCGTGCCGGCTGGCCTACGGTCTGGCGCTGGCCCGCGCGGCCATAGACGACCGCGACCCGCGGACGCCACAGCACTACGGTCCGACGCTCGACAGCGCTGAACTGCTGACCCTGCAACTGCGGTGGCTGGCCGAGACGGAAACAGCCTCCCCCCCATTGTTCAAGTCTTTGACTGCATGACAGATTGTGGATGCTTGGCTTGGGGCTGAGCGCGGATGTGGAGCAGGGGCTCCTTGCGCCCAACGCACCGAACCTACGCCAAAGCCCGAAGAGCCCGAAGCTCCCCCCCCATTGTTCAAGTCCATGACCGAGCGCTGAATTGTGACTGCGCGCGCAAGCCAGGCGTCTTCGCCGGGGGCGTTGTCGCTTGCCGCGCCCACCGGTGCAGAAATGCTTGCGGTCGAGTAGGCGGATTTCCGGCGGAGGACACGATGAAAAGGCGCAGCAACAACGCTCGGTGGCTGGCATGGGCGCTTGGGCTGGCGGGCACGGCGTGCGTGGACACGGCCGGAACAGACGGTGGCCAGTCGGTCACGGCGCCCGATGGCGGCGAAGACGCGACCGCCGCCCTCGACACCAGTGCTGCCGGGCCAGACACTTTGGCCGGAACCGATGGGGCGACGACGGCAGAGACCGCGCCGCCGCCGGCCGACTCGCTGCAGGCGTCCGACCAGGGTGCGGAGCAGGATGCCGGAGCCGCGGTTGACGGTGCGGCCGTTGCGGATGCCGGCACGACCGACGCGAGCGCGCCGCCGACGGATGCAGGGGTCGCAGTGGACACTGCGACGGCAGCGGACACCGCCGCCGCCGACCTTGGGTCAGCGCCGGACGCCAACCCTGTAGGCGACGCGGGAGCCTTGGACGCGGTGCAAGCCGGGGACACTGTGGTCGCCGACTCCACTCAAGCCGTCGACGCGGGGCCGGCCTGCGTGCCGACCAACCCATCCACAGAAGCCTGTGACGGCAAGGACAACGACTGCGACGGCAAGACCGACGAAGACACCTGCGCGGACAGCCCCTGTGCGGCCTCCAGCTGCGTCGCCGCGCCAGCGGGAGGCTTTGCTTGCGCGCTTTTCCCCAAGCAGGGGCCATGCGATGACGGCAATGCGTGCACGACCGGCGACAGCTGCGCCAACGGTCTGTGCCAGCCCGGCACGCCGACTCCCTGCAATGACGGCAACCCCTGCACCGACGACGCCTGCAAGGCGG
>CAXRHS010000944.1:0-4226 GCA_964230235.1 Myxococcota bacterium | reverse complement strand
GGAGCCGGTCGGCGTGACTTCGAAAAACTTGTCGAAGCGCACATCGAGCGGCGCGGCCGCCGCTGGCGCAACTTGGCCAAATGGCGCTGCGCACAACGCGCCGAGCACTAGCAAGGCCTTGGACCACGGAATCGAATGCATGACAGGACCGTCCGTGCGCCGACATGAACCACCGCGCGGCCCCGATTGTGGCGCGGCGGGGGCCGGCTGTCCAGATCGCGCCTGGCGGTCCTGAGCTTTGTTGCGACTGGCCGTTTTCTGCCGTCGCCTTGGGCTGAGTCGGCGCGGTGCGCAGGGCCCGCAACGGCTGCGCAAGCCCGCTTTCTAGCGTGGTCTCGCGGTCTACCTGCCCAACAACCAATCGCGCGTTGCGGCTGCGACGGTGCAAATCCGGGTCAAGGCCACGGCGAGCGGTCGAATTCAGGTGGCTTTGGCAACAGAGCGCGCGGCTGGCCGGACCGGCCGCGGCAGGGGACGCCAGGTGCTGCGCAACCCCTGCCGCGCCGCTCAGGCTAGTAGCAGGTCTGGTTGCAGATCGTCTTGACCTCGCCGACACACGTGGCGTCCCACGAAGTCGAGCAGCAGAACGGATCGGCGTTGCAGATCTTGGTGGCGCAGTCGCCCTTGGCGACGCCATCGCAGCCCTTGGTCACCTTGGCACCGATGGTGCACAGCGGGTGACCGCAGGTGCCGTACGTGCAGCCCTGTGACTTACAAACCGTAGACACCTGATTGAAGCACGCCCCGTCCCACGCCGTGTTGCAGCAGAACGGGTCCGCTTTGCAAATCTGCGAGACGCAACCCGGACTGGGGCCGACCTTGTCGCAGCCCGCCGTCAGCGCCGCACCGGTGGACTGGCACATGGTGTGCACGCACGCCGGGATGCACTGGTTGTCGGTGGCCACGGAGAGCATCTGGGCCTCACAGGTCGCATCCCAGCCGCTGGTGCAGCACCATGCGTCCGCCGCGCAGACCTTGGCGACGCTGGCCGAGCAGGTGCTCTCCAGCGCCACTCCCTGATCACACGCGCTGTGCAGTTGGGTGGTCACGCACTTGCCAGCCGAGTCGCAGTAGCTGTTGTTGCAGGCGCCAGCGTCTTCGCACGCAGGTGGCGCCGGGCGTTCGCAGACGTAGCCGGTCAAGGCGAAGCCGACCCCGATGTCGTTCCACTTGCCCGTGCTCAGCATTTCGGCACCATCCTCGTTGGCTCCATTGCCGTTATTGGGTTCGCCTGTGTTCCAGTTGGCAAAGCTGAACGGGGTGCCATCGTTCCACACGTATTTGCCTTCAGTCGTGCTGTCGTTCAGGCCCAGGTGCACGGAGACCTTGCCGACGACGCGATCGGCCGCAGTGCGGATGGTGGCGTTTTCGGTGGCGTCGCCGGCACTGGCGAGGTGGCCGCCCCAGTTGACGCACGCCGTCTGCGCAGCCGACCAGGTCAACGTGGACTTGACCGCCTTGTAGCAGCGGCCAGCAACGACGTAGCCGTCGCAAACCGGCGCTCCGACGTTTTTCTTGGCGTCCGGCGTGAACACACAGCCCTTGGCCGGGTCGCAGCTATTGACAGTGCAGGTGGTCTTGTCGTCGCACACCAGCGCCGGGCCGCCCACGCACTTGCCGGCGCTGCACTTGTCGAGCGTGGTGCAGGCGTTGCCGTCGGTGCAGTCCAGCGTGTTGTTGGTGTGCACGCAGCCCTTGGTGGGATCGCAACTGTCGTCGGTGCAAGGATTGCTATCGTTGCAGTCGGGCGGAACCGTGCCGACGCACTTGCCATTGGCGGCGCACTTGTCGACGGTCGTGCACGCGCTGCCGTCGTTGCACGCCGGCGGATCGGCCTTTTCGCAAACATAGCAAATGTTGGTCGTCGTGGCCGCAATGTCGTTCCACTTGCCGTCGCCGAGGTAGGCCTCAATCACGTCTTCGTTGCTGGAGTTGTTCGGTTCTCCGGTCGCCCAGTTGGTGTACGAGTACGGCGTGCCGTCGGCCCATACGTACTTGCCTTCGGTGGCGATGTCGTTCAGGCCGATCCAGAACTCGCCGGTGGTGCCACAGACCGCCTTGGCGACGGTGAACGCCGCAGTCTGCTGGGTCGCACTGCTGAGCGCGGTCAGGTTGCCGCCCCAGGCCTGACACGCCGACTGGGCGGCGCTCCAGGTTAGCGTCACCTTGTTGGCCTTGAAGCAGCGGCCGTTGACGACCGTGCCATCGCAGGCCGGACCGCTGTTGGTCTTGACGGTGTTGACGCAGCCCTTGACCTTGTCGCAGGTGTCGATGGTGCACTCCAGTTTGTCATCGCAATTGGGCGCTACGCCGCCCTTGCACGCGCCGGCCGCACAGGTATCGGCGGTGGTGCAGGCGTCGCCATCGTTGCAAGCGGCGGTGTTCGGTGCGAACACGCAGCCGGTGGCCGCATCGCAGCTGTCGTTGGTGCAGCCGTTGTTGTCGTTGCAGGTCAGCGGCTTGCTGCCGACGCAAGCGCCCTTGCCGTCGCACAGGTCGGTCTGGGTGCACTTGCTGGCGTCGTCGCAGGTCACTGGCAGCGCGCGCTTGCACACGTAGCAGCCGAGCGAGTTGGCCGGCGGCAGGTCGTTCCACGTGCCGGCGGCGAGCATCTCGACCACATCTTCAACGTTGCCCGCGTTGTCGGGTTGACTGACGGCCCAGTTCTTGTAACCAAACGGGGTGCCGTCCGTCCACACGTAGGTGCCCTCGACTGCGACGTCGCTCAACCCAATCCAGGCGCTGACATTGCCGCAAATGCCGACCGCGGTCTTGTTGACGGCGCCGTTTTCCAACGCGCTGGTCACGCTCGCCAGGTTGCCGCCCCACACCTTGCACGCGGCTTCGGCGTTGGCCCAGGTCGCGGTTGCCTTGACGGCTTTGTAGCAGTAGCCGTTGGCGCTGGTTCCGTCGCACGGCAGGTTCGGTCCGCTCGGCGTGTTGGTGTTCTTGCAGCCGGTGGCCGAGTCGCAGCTGTCTGCGGTGCACTGCTTGCCGTCGTCGCACTTGAGCGCCGGACCCGATACGCACTTGCCAGCCGCGCATGCGTCTTTGTCGGTGCAGGCGTTGTTGTCGGTGCACGGCAGCGTGTTCGCGACGTTGCTGCAGCCGGTTTGCGGGCTGCAGGCGTCGGTCGTGCACGGGTTGTTGTCGTTGCAGTTCAACGCCGCGCCGGGTCCGCACAGGCCGACGCTGTTGCAGATATCCTTGTCGGTGCAAGCGTTGCCGTCGTTGCACGAGGTGCCGCTCAGCAGCGACTTCCAACTGCAAACGCCGTTGGTGCAGGTGTCGGCGGTGCAGATGTTGAGGTCGTCGCAGCCAGCGCTCGACGAGCAACCAGCCGGAACCACAGCGAAGTCGTCGACGAAGAAGCCGCTGGTGGCGTTGAACGAGCAATCCGTGCCCGAAACGCGCAACCGCAGGGCGAACAGCTTGCCGACCACGGCGTCGGGCAGGTCGACCGTTACGCCGTTCCACGCTGGCGGCGCGTCGAACGTCTTGACCAGCGTCCAGGTCTTGCCAGCGTCGACGCTCAACTCCAGGTCGAGGTTGTCGAACGAGCCGTTCTCCCAGTTGCCGCCCAACCGGAACACGGCGCGCAGCTTGGCGCCAACCTTGAGTGCGGTGCCGTCAAACTGCGGCGAAGTCGCCGTGCCGGCGACCGACTTCTCGGTGCCGACGCACTTGTAGTCCACGCCGTTGTTGAAGTTGAGCGAACATGCCGGCGACCAGAAGCCGGGCGGGTTGGCGGTGGCGTCGACGGCCCACGCCGCCTGACCGGGCTGGGAGGCCGCGCTCAGCGTCCACAACGCCACCGACGGATCCTTGCAGACGAACTGCTGCGTGTACGGCAGGCCCACGCACCCGGCGATCGGCGCGGCCACGCAGCCCTTGACTGGGTCGCAGCTGTCCAGCGTGCAGCCATTGCCGTCGTCGCACACCTTGGCCACGCTGACGGTGCAGGCCTTGTCCTTGCAGGTGTCTTTGTCCGTGCAGATCTTGCCGTCGTCGCACGCGGCGGTGTTGGCCGGGTACTCGCAGCCGTTGAGCGCCGAGCACTTGTTGTCGGTGCACGGGTTGTTGTCGTCGCACTGCTTGCCGGCGCCGACGCACTTGCCGGCGGTGCATTTGTCGGCGGTGGTGCAGTCGCTGCCGTCGTTGCACGCCAAGGTGTTGTTGGTGTTCTTGCAGCCGGCGGCCTTGTCGCAGGTGTCGTCGGTGCACGG
>CAXRHS010000943.1:0-3135 GCA_964230235.1 Myxococcota bacterium | reverse complement strand
GCGAGCACCAGGGCTACGATGTCTCGAATCGTGTCGCGCTCGTTGTAGCAGGGCATGACCACGCTGAGCTTGAGCGGTGGGCGGTGCGGTTCGGGCATGTGCGGTGGCCTGGTTCGGGAGCGGTTGCCGGCGCGCCGTTGGCCGCCGTCGGGGCCGCGATCGTCCAGGCGTGGCCGGGTGTTGTCAAGGGCGGTGCGCCGCTGGCCATCGCCCCCGACCGCGGCTACAATCATCCGGCCTTGGGGGGCACCGTGCGCAACTTGCAGGCAAATGGCATCACCGTCGCGGTCACGGCCCTGCTTGGGTTCGGCGGATTGGGTTTGTGCGCCCGACATTCCTGGACCGGAGGCGTTTGCCGCGCCAGACGCCGGCCCCGGGGGCGGCGGCAAGCCCGACGCCGCGCAGACCGGTGGCGACACCGCGTCGCGGGCCTGCAGCAAACCTGGCGATTGTGAGCCGCCGACCGCGCCTTGCACAGTGGCCGTGTGCAACAAGGGCGTCTGCGGCACCCAAACCGCCGCCGATGGCGCCGCGTGCAGCGACGGCATCGACTGTACACTAGGCGACACCTGCAAGGCGGGCGCGTGCACACCTGCGCAGTCGGTCTGGGAGTGCCTGCATGACGGCGATTGCGCGCTCAAGAACATGGGCGACCTGTGCGCCGGGCAGTGGGTCTGCAACCCGGTCGACCACAAGTGCATCCTCAACCCGACCACGGTCGTGTCGTGCTCGACGGTCGACGACACCCAGTGCCTCAAAGCCGAGTGCGTCAAGGCGACTGGCAAATGCGAGTTGAAAGCCGTGCTCAACACGCCCAAATGCGACGACGGCATTTCGTGCACGTTGGACGACGCGTGCGTCAACGGCGTCTGCACGCCCTCGGCCTCGAACTGCGCGTGCAAGACCAGCGCAGACTGCAAGGACGACGGCGACTTGTGCAACGGCACTTTGTACTGCGACTTGAGCGAGAGCCAGTGCAAGCCCATACCCGGCAGCGAGATCACCTGCAGCACGGCTTCGGACACGACATGCACCAAGAACACCTGCGACAAGGCGACCGGCAAGTGCGCGCTCAAGCCGCTGCCCGAAGCGACACCCTGCGCAGCCGGCGACCTGTGCGTCGGCGACTCGGCCTGCAAAGCCGGCCAGTGCGTGGGCGGGACCAACAAGTGCCCTTGCAACTCGAATATGGACTGCAGCAAGTTCGAGGACGGCAACCAGTGCAACGGCTTGTTTTACTGCGACAAAGCGACCAAGAAGTGCGCGGTCAATCCCAATTCGGTGCCTGCCCCTTGCGCAACAACCGGCAACGGACCGTGCGCCGCCACTACTTGTGACCCCAAGACCGGCCTGTGCGCTCTGGTGACGGCCAAGGACAACGCGCCGTGCAGCGACGGCGATCCGTGCTCGGCAGGCGACTACTGCGCGGGCGGCAAGTGCGTCGCCGGCCCGGCCGCCTGCGGCTGCGCAAGCGATGCGGACTGCGAAAAATACGACGACGGCGACCTGTGCAACGGAAAACTGACCTGCGACAAAAGCCAGAGCGTGTGCAAATTGGATCCGGCCACCGTGCCGCCCGCCTGCACCAGCGCGGCCGACAAGCCCTGTACGACGGCCGTGTGCGACCCCAAATCGGGCAAGTGCGGCACAGCCACTGTGGCCGACGGCAGCGCCTGCAGCGATGGCAATGCGTGCACCGCGGGCGACCAGTGCGCCGCCGGCGCCTGCAAGGCGGGCGCCAACGTCTGCGCATGCCAGGTCGATGCCGACTGCCTCGACGACGGCAACCTGTGCAATGGGGTGCCGTTCTGCGACAAAACCGGCGCTGCGCCCGTGTGCAAGGGCAAGCCCGCCAGCGAAGTCAAGTGCCCGGCGTCGGGCAAGGTCTGCGTGGTCAAGACCTGCGACCCGCTGACCGGCCAGTGCGCCGACAAGCCGGGAACCTGCACCGACAGCAACCCATGCACGCTCGACAGTTGCGACGTCGCAAGCGGCGCGTGCAAGGTCAGCAACGTCAGCGACGGCACCGCGTGCGAAGGCGGCAAGCTTTGCGCGGCCGGCAAGTGCATCGCCAGCAACGATGCGATGGTGCTGGTCGCCGCCGGCAAGACCTGGATGGGTTGCAGCGCCGCCGAGAAGGGGTGCGACGTAGCCAGCGAATTGCCCCAGCACCTGGTGGCGCTGCCGGCGTTCTTCATCGACCGCTTTGAGGTCAAGGTTGCGCACTACAAGCAGTGCCTGGAGGCCAAGGCGTGCCCTGCGCCAGCCACCTCGCCCGCGACCTGCAACTTTGGCAACAGCCAGCGCGCCCACCACCCGGTCAATTGCCTGCCTTGGTCAGCGGCGGAAGCGTTCTGCAAGTGGGCCGGCAAGCGACTGCCGACCGAGGCGGAGTTCGAGATGGCCGCACGCGGCGCGTGCAGCAGCACCGACACGGCCGCCTGCAAACTGGAGCTCAAGCCGTTTCCCTGGGGCGCCAAGCTGGCAAGCTGCAGCACGACCTGGATGAAAGACGTGGTGCAAGGCGGCGATGGCTGCAATACGGGTGTGACCGCTGCGGTCGGCACCACCGCCGGCGATGCCAGCGCCTCCGGCGTGCGCGACTTGGGCGGCAACGTCAGCGAATGGGTGCTCGACACCTATGACGCCGGATTCTATGCAAAGAGCCCGCAAGACAGCCCGGTCAACACCGCCGCTGGCGCCCAAAAGGTGGTGCGCGGAGGCAATTTCACCAGCAATGCCCCCGAGACGCGCTCGGCACGGCGGCAGGGACTGGACAGCGGCTTGACCCAACCGACGGTCGGCTTTCGCTGCGCCAAGGACGCCAAGTAGGCAACCAGGCCGCGATCGGGAACTGGCCTGGCAACGGCCAGGACCTGCCGCTGCGCTTGCCCACCATTTCGCGAACCGCTCGGCCGGCGGGGCCCACCAGGCGCCTCGGCTGCGCAAATCGCACGCTGCAAACCCAGTGCGGCCAGGCGGACCCACAGCGCCGGTCCGTGGCATGGCGCTTGCCAGAACCGCCGCGCCATGCTTGCCCAATCCCCCGATCCCGCGCAAATTGCGGCCGCCCGCCGCCCGTGCGGCCCCGGTTCGCGATGCCCGCCGCGCCCTGCTGCAGTTGCTCGACATTGC
>CAXRHS010000942.1:0-4278 GCA_964230235.1 Myxococcota bacterium | reverse complement strand
TGTCTGGCGGACGTTCGCGCTGTCGGCGATTCGCAACCGGCAATTCGACGTCGTGCTGACCACCGTACCGCCGCCGTCCAGTCTGTCGCTGGCCGCAGAACTTGCGCGCAGGACTGGTGCCCGGCTGGTCTTGGACTACCGCGACCCCTGGTCGGAATTGAGTCCACCAGACCTGCGGCAGGTGCACCGCCAAGCGGAAGATGCCGTGTTGGCCCGCGCGGACCTGGTCGTCGGCGTTACCCCAGACATCTGCGCACTGCTTGCGGCGCGGACCCGCGCGCCGGTCGAACTGGTGACCAACGGCTTTGATGCGCCGCCTTTTGCGACCTTCGCCGCGGGCAACCTGCGCCCTGCCCGCCTGGTCTATGCGGGCTCGTTGGCGTATGGGCGCGATTTGGAGCCGCTGGTGCGCGCCCTTTCGGCCGTGCGCCCGGCGATCACAGGCGACCAGTTGCGCATCGACTACGCGGGACCACACGGGGCGGGGCTGTTGGCGCAAGCGCACCGGCACGGCGTCGCCGACGCAGTCGTTGACCACGGCGAATTGACTGCGGCCCAGGCCAATGGGCTGCTGCGCGGCGCGCTTGCCGGCGTGGTGGTGGTCTCGCCCGGCTTTACCTATGCCTATCCAGGAAAAATCTTTGAAATTCTTGGACAGGCGCGCCCGATCTTGGCGCTGGCTCCGGTCGACAGCGCGACTGCGCGGCTGGTACGGACCCAGCAGCTGGGCTGGAGCCATGCGGCAGACGACGTCGACGGCCTGGTTGCGACGGTCCGCGCGGCCCTGACCGACCCGCCGCCACGCCCCAAGAACATCGAAAACCTGCACGTTGACGCCGTCATGCACCGTTACGAACAATTGGTCAGTGGCCTGCTCAAGGCCGGGCCCGCGGTGTCCGCGTGACAGCCTGCTTGCCCTGGAGCGACCGGCGCGTCTGAATTGCGCTACCCTTGCCGCCTTGCCGCCACCCAAGGAAGTTATGCCCATGGCCTTTGCGCTACCGATTGAGCGGCTGCTGCACGCGGGTGCTCGCCATGCAATCTCTTGGAAAGCAGGGGCTTTTCCCGAGCTGCACGCCGGCGATCTGGCGCGCTATGAGCGGGCGCCGCCCGAACAAGCCCGCGCGGAGTCGTTGCGCCGGCTGCGCCACGTGATTTTCCGGGCTTTCCACCACGTGCCTCACTACCACCAGGCGCTGACCGAGCGCCGCCTGACGCCGCGCGATATCCGCGATTTCGCCGATCTGGCGCAGCTGCCGCTATTGGGCCGCGACGACATTCGCCGCGCGGGCAGTGCGCTGCACGCAAGTGGCCGCAGTCGCATCGGCGCGCGCAAGGACGCCACGGGCGGCAGCACCGGCACGCCGGTCGAGTTCCTGCGCTCGCTGACGCAGGCGGCGGCGGTGGTCGCCAATGAGGACAGGACTTGGCGCTGGTATGGCGTCGCGCCTGGGGCACGCCATGCGCTGGTGTGGGGCGCAGACCGCGACGTGCCACCCGAGCAGGACGCGGCGCGCTGGCAAAACCGCTTGCTCGGGGTGCGGCGCTTGAATGCCTTCGCGGTCGACGACGCGCGCTGCGCGATTTTCGCCCGTCAGCTCAACGCGTTTCAACCCGCGATCCTCTACGGCTACGCCACCGCGCTCGACCGCCTGGCGCAATGGGCGATCGCGAATCCCGGACAGTTGCGGATTGCGCCGCGCGCGATCCGGTCGGCCGCCGAGGTGTTGATGCCTGAAGCGCGAACGCGCATTGAGGCGGCGCTCGGCGGCCGCGTATTCGACTACTACGGCGCGCGCGATTGTGGACCGATTGCCGGAGAGTGCCGCGCTGGTCGGGGCATGCACGTCTTCACCGATCTGACGTGGGTCGAGATCGTCCGCGACGACGGCACGGCATGTGCACCGGGCGAAGTGGGCGAGGTCGTCATCACCAAACTGCTCGAGCACGCAATGCCACTGATTCGGTATCGAACCGGCGACCGGGCCGCCTGGCAAGGGGGCGACGAGCGGTGCCCATGCGGCCTGACACTGCCGCGCATCACCCAACTGGCCGGCCGCGTCGGCGATTTTGTGGTCACGCCGCAGGGCGCTTCTGTCCACGGTGAGTACTTCACCCACTTGTTCTACCACGCGAGCGGCGTCGCCCGCTTTCAGGTCCGGCAGGTCGCACCCGATCGGCTGCGCATCCTGGTTGAG
The DNA here is from genome assembly GCA_964230235.1 of Myxococcota bacterium. Classification (GTDB taxonomy): domain Bacteria; phylum Myxococcota_A; class UBA9042; order UBA9042; family UBA9042; genus SXRM01. The sequence continues at coordinate 2,080 of CAXRHS010000942.1, read as the reverse complement.
CCCGCGCCTGGCGCAACCCCCGCCCAAGAACTACTGGAGCACGTCCGCGCAGCTAGCGCGGAGCGGTTTGGCGCGGGTGCGCAAGCGGTGACGGTCGAGTTGGTCGCGCGAATCGTGCCGGGTCCCACCGGCAAGCATCGCTTCGTATTGCCGCTTGGCGCGACCGCACCGGAACCGCAGCCCTGGACAGGCCCGACTTGACCGCGCAGCGCCAGCGGGCCAGCGAAGCGGACCGAGCAGGCTGGCACGGCACCCGAAGTCGGGCGTCCAACTGGTTCTGCGCGCAGCGCGTTCGCCCGGTGCGCAAGCGCGCAAAGCGAACACTGGACAGCGTCTGGACGGGACTGCAGCACGGTTGCTTGGGGTTCGCGCCGGGTGTGCGGGATGGCTTGCGCGGAGCAGGTTGCCGCGGTTGCGGCTTGTTCGGCTATAGTGGGCCGCCGCTGCTGCAGACCCTCGACTGGACTGCCTGCGACCGGACGACCCGATGATCCCTGAAGCACCCCATGCCAGCGAATTGTGCGCGTGGTTTGAGCGCCTCGGCCGCGCAGTGGTACTGGTCTCGGGCGGCGTGGACAGCGCGGTACTGGCTGCCGCCGCCGTGAGGGCCATTGGTGGACGTGCACTGGCCGCCACTGGCGTCTCGCACAGCCTGGCAACCGCCGACCGCGCGGCCGCCGAAGCGCTCTGCGCACAGCTTGGCATCGCCCAAATTCAGTTCGCGACCGACGAAATGGCCGATCCGCGCTACACCGCCAATCCGGTGGATCGCTGCTACCACTGCAAGCGCGAGCTATTCTCGGCTGCGCGCGTGGCGCTGCCTACGCCGTTCGCAGACACCGATCTGGTCGAGGGCACGCACGCGGACGACCTTTTGGGGCATCGCCCAGGGGCACGCGCTGCCACCGAGGCCGGTGTGCGCAGCCCATACCTGGAACTGGGGTGGACCAAAGGCCAGGTCCGCAGCGCCGCACGCGAACTCGCATTGCCTGCGGCGATCGCCGACCGGCCTGCGAGCCCGTGCCTCGCCTCGCGAGTACCCTTTGGCACTGCGGTGACCATGGACCGCCTGCACGCCGTGGAGGCCGCAGAGGCCGAACTGCACCGCCGCGGCTATCGCCAGTGCCGGGTTCGCCACCACGGCACCATCGCGCGCATCGAGTTGCCCCTGAACGAATTGGCGCAGTTTGTCGCCCAGGACGGTCCGCAGGTCGCCGCGGCGCTGCGCGCGCTCGGCTTTGTCTACACCACGGTGGACGTGTTGGGCTTGCGCTCTGGCAGCATGCTTTTGGCCGTGCAACCCCAACCGGCGGGCCTGCAGTGACACAAGACAGCGGGCACACCGAAAACCCTGCGTTTCGCTGGGACGGTGACCGGCAGGCGCGCACCGGCGTGCCCGAAGTGGTGTACGCCGAGCACAAGCAACCGGCACACCTGCTGGCCATCATCACCGAGATGGCGGAGCGGGGCGCGCCGGTGCTGGTTACACGGCTGCGGCCGGAGCACATCGTGCCGTTGCGTTCCCGGTTGGCCGACCTGCGGATCGACGAGGTCGCGCGCACCGCAGAATGGCCGGCGCGTCAGGCCGACCGTGCCTTGCCCGCGGTCGCCGGCGACCTGCTGGTGGTGTGCGCAGGAACGAGCGACTTGCCGGTCGCCCTGGAGGCGGTCAACACCGCACGCTTCCTGGGCGCGCAGCCCGCGTGGCTTGCAGACGTCGGCGTCGCGGGTCTGCACCGACTTTTGGCCCAACGCGAGCGCTTGCGGCAGGCCGACTGCATTGTTTGTGTCGCGGGGATGGAGGGCGCGCTGCCATCGGTGGTTGCCGGCCTGGTGCGCGCACCCGTGGTGGCCGTGCCGACCAGCGTGGGCTATGGCGCCAGTCTTGGCGGCGTCACCGCGCTGCTCGCCATGCTGTCGTCGTGTGCGCCGGGCGTGTTGGTGGTCAATATCGACAACGGCTTTGGCGCGGCTGCCGCCGCCGTGCGCATTCTGCAGGCCCAGCAGCGTGGTCCGGCGCAAAGGGATTCATGAGTCGCTGCTTGTACTTGGACTGTCACTCCGGCATCGCCGGCGACAT
>CAXRHS010000941.1:0-4480 GCA_964230235.1 Myxococcota bacterium | reverse complement strand
CGGATGATCGCGGGCGACGTCGGCCGCGCCGCGCGCGATCAACTGCACCAGCTCCCAGGTGCCGTAGTGGATCGCGTTCTTGCGCACGTGCCCCACCAACTGCAAGTGCTGGCCGTCTTGCAGCGACACGCCGTTTTCGAGGCGGCCGTTTTGGGCCGTGCCAATGCTGGTGCTCGGCGAGGCCGCCGCCGAACCAAATTGCGCGCCCTCGGGGTCGTCGGGGTCCAACTGCAAATCGCTCGGGCTGGCCGGGCCCGCCGGCGCGGCGGCTGCGCGGTCGGAAGTGGGTGGCTGAGGCAGGGTGGATACGGCCGGAGTTGCCGCAATTGCCGCTGTCGCAGGCGCGCTCGGCCGCGCTGGCGACCGCGACCCGCACGCGCAAGCCAGCGCCAGGGCCAGGGTCAGGTTCAGGGCCAGGTTCAGGGGCCGGGTCAGCGGCCGGGTCAGGGACCGGGCCACAGCCATCGACAGACTACGAGATGCAGGTTTGGGCGGGATCGGCGGGCAAAAAACGGCCATCGCCGCCAGGGTAGACCGGCTGCGACAGCCGTCAATGCTGCACACGCGCAGCGATGCACGCGAAGCGGTCGGCGGCGTAGGTGTGGGGGAGGCAGCAGCGGGCAGCGCCAAAAAAGGAACGTCCCCGGACTGACGGCAATTGGGGCGGGCAGGGGGGCCGTCAGCCCGGGGATCGTTTGTGGCACGCTGTGCTGACCCAACGCCTTCCAGTGGTGAAGCGAACCCCGGCGGTCAGCATCGCCGTTGGTTCCTGTGGCAGGCGCCACGTGAGCCATGGTAGAGGCGCCCGCGGCGCTCGTAAAGGTGTCAAGCGATTTTTTGATCCGGTGAATTTCACTGATCAGAGATCGTCAAACCACACGAGAACACAATAAATGCAAATTGTTGCGCGTGAAATCGCCGCAATCCGCGCACTCAAGGCATTTCTTCTGTGACGCGCGGATGACAATCGCTATTTGCGTCCATTGAAATCCGGACACTTGCCAAGCATGCTCAGCGGCTGTGGCCGCGGATTGCCGCAATTGGCGGCGGCCCTTGGGCCCGCAAACCGCGCTTTGCACGCTGTCGCCGACGCCCAAAACCGCTACACTGCCCGCCACCGGCCGGCGTGCCGGCTGGCCGATCGCGTGTCCAAAAGCCCCGAGCACCTGCGCCAAAGTCAGGCCGCCGCCCGCAAGCTGGCGCGCCAGCTCAACCGGGTGTGGACGCGGCCCAATGCGCCGCATCGCGATCGGCGCGCCGAGGCCAACCGCCAGGCGTGCCGCCGCAAAACGCGCGACAGCGAAGGTGCCTGAGTGCGCGCGACGGTGGCGCTGGTGCCGGAGGCAGCCATGGCTTTTAGCCCCGAGCGGTTTCTGTCTGCACAAGATCACCTGTGGAGCGGCTACGCCGCGGCGCTGCACGAGCTGACCAGCGGCCGCAAGGTAAGCCACTGGATCTGGTACATTTTTCCGCAGATCGCCGGTCTGGGCTACTCCCACCAGTCGCTGACCTACGCTTTGGACGGTGCCGAGCAGGCGCGCGCCTACTTCGCGCACCCGGTGTTGCGGCAACGCCTGTGCGACGTGACAGCGGCGGTGCACGGCCAGCTGACGAGCGGCGCGTCGCTGACGTACTTGATGGGCGGTCACACCGACGCCCAAAAACTGGTGTCGTCGATGACGCTGTTCGACGAGGCGCTGGCGGCGGTCGACACCGATGCGCAATCCGACCACTTCGTTGCCCAGGCCTGCGCCATCTTGGACATTGCCGCGCGGCAAGGGCTGCCGCGCTGTGCACACACGCTGCGCGCGGTCGCGGCCAACCCATAACCCGGCGCGCAGCAAGCGAGAATCGCCCTGCCTGCGCCGATTGACGCCACCCGCCGGGCGGTGGTACTTCCACCTGGCGTTTCTGCACACGCGAGGCTGACCATGCGCATGCACCTTCCGGTTCGTAGGACTTCTCTGCCCGCGCGCTGGCTGTGGGCGCTCGCCTTGTCGGCGCTGTGCAGCTGCGGCGAAGAGACCACGACCATCGAGGACGGCGTGGGTGCCACGGCCGGCGGCGGCGATGGCGGATCACTGAACATGGCCGATGCGGCCACGCTGACCGGCGGGGTTGAACTGCTGGTCGACGGTGTGCAACCGCCGATCGGCCCACCCGGCGGCGGCACCTCCGCGCTCGTGCGCGCCATCGGCATGGGCCCCGGCACCCGCTTCCATTTTGGCGGCGCCGAGGCCAAGCTTCTCAAGGTCGTCGATCCCTCGCGCGCGGTGGTCCAGGTGCCGTCGGGGGCGCCGGGCCAGGTCGATGTCCGCGTCGAGCTGCAAAGCGGCGCGTCGGGCACGTTGGCCAAGGGCTTCTCGTACGTCGCCGCGACCGCTGGCGCGCCGACGCTGGCCAAGGTGTTGCCGCCCAAAGCCTTGTCGTCGGGTGGCACGCCGCTCGTCATCGAAGGCAGCGCGCTCGGCCAGGGTGCGCTGCTTTTCATCGGCTGGATTCCGGTGCAGGCGGAGTGGATCGACGCCACCACGCTCAACGCCCTGTCGCCGCCGCTGCCGCCGGGCGCCGTCGATGTGGCCGTGACCAATCCCGATGGTCAATCGGCGCTTTTGGCCGCGTCTTTGCAGATTGGCGCCAAGGCCGGCACCGCACCGGCCCTGGTCAGCAGGAGTCCGGCCGCGGGCACCACCGCCGGCGGTCAGACGGTGACGCTGGCGGGCGCCAACCTCGACAAGGGTGCGGTGCTCATTTGGGGCGGCGAGCATGTGCCGCAGCTGACGGTCGAGTCGGCCACGACCGCCACCGTGGTGACCCCCAAGCACGCGGCTGGCGCGGTCGACATCACCCTCATCAACCCCGACGGCCAGTCGGCCACGCTGCCCAATGGCTTTGTCTACATGTTCGATGTGCCGGCGGTCTACACCGTCGAGCCCAAGGCCGGCCTGCTCGCCGGCGGCAACACGCTGGCGCTGTCGGGCTATGGCTTCGAAGCCGGCATGGCCGTGCACGTGGGCAGCAAACCCTGCGATAAGGTCGCGGTGCAAGACGCCACCAGCGCCAGTTGCACGGCGCCCGCCGGCGATGCCGCGGGACCGGTCGCGGTCAAGGTCACCAACACCAAGGGCCTGCAAGGGCAGCTGCCCAAGGCGTACACCTATCTGACTTCGGTCGCCGCTGAGATCGGCGCTGTGCTGCCGAGCAACGGTCCGCCTTCGGGCGGGATCCCGGTGGTCGTCAAAGGCAAGAACCTACCCGACGGTGTCGAGGTGACCTTTGGCGGCACCAAGGCGGTGGCCATCGCGCCCGCCTCGGCCGAAGTCGCGGCGGTGACGCTGCCGCCCGGCAAGCCCGGCCCGGTCGACGTTGCGCTCGTGGTCAAGGGCGAGGTCGTGGCCTCGGCCAAAGCCGCGTTCGTGTACGACGAGCCGCAACCTCCTGTGATCACCAAGATTTCTCCGCCAACCGGTCCGGCGGCGGGCGGCGTCACCGTGGTCTTGGAGGGCACCAACCTGCCCGCCAATCCGACCCTGACCTTTGGCGCGGCATCGGCGCAGGTGGTGTCGGCTGCGGCGACTGCGATCGTGCTGGTGCTGCCGCCGGGCAGCGCGGGCCCGGTGGACGTCACCGTCTCTGGCATCGGCGGATCGGCCACCAGCAAAGGCGGCTTTACCTACCAGGCCGCGGTGGCGCCGACCGTGTCGGCGGTGGTGCCAAGCAGTGGCCCGGCGGCTGGCGGCATCGTGGTGGTAGTCCAGGGCAAGGACCTGTCGGCCAAAAGCAAGGTGCTTTTCGGCGGCTAGGCGGCGGCGACCACGTATCTCTCGGGCAGTGAGGGCATCGGCGTGCTGTTGCCGCCCGGCGATCCGGGCTCGGTCGACGTGGTTGTGCAAACGCCCGGCTTTGCCGACGCGGTCCTCAAGAGCGGCTTTTCGTACAACCCGGCGGTCGCCGGCGGCCCCAAGCTGGCGCTGGTCGCCGTGCAACCGGCGCACAGTCCGACCACCGGCGGGGCGTGGGCGCTGCTCAAGGGCGCCAACCTGCCGCAAGGCTGCAAGGTCTTTTTCGGCGGCAGCGAGGCCAAAGACGTGCTGGTGCTTGGCCAGGACCTGGTGACTGCGCGCATTCCGGCCGCAGCCGCCGCGGGCGCCGTCGATGTGTCGCTGGTGGACCCGCAGACCCAGGCCGGCGCCAAGCTGACCAATGCCTTGACCTACTACGATCCCAAGGACGCCAAGGGGCCGCCGCCCAAGCTCGACGCCATCAAGCCCGGCATCGGGCCGTCGCAGGGCGGCACGCTGGCGCTTCTGGAAGGCAAGGCGTTTGCCGAGGGTGCGCTGGCGTTCTTTGGCGGTCGGCCGGCCGCGGGTGTGCTGCGGGTTTCGGCCGAGGTGTTGACGCTGACCACGCCGTCCAGTCCGCCGGGGCCGACAAGCGTGATGGTCGTGCACCCCGACGGCCAGTGGAGCGAGCTGGCCGA
>CAXRHS010000940.1:0-2214 GCA_964230235.1 Myxococcota bacterium | reverse complement strand
CGAGGCGCGCGGCAGCCAACACGCGCCCTTGCGGCTCAAACACCAGCTCCGCGCCGCCTTTGCGGGGATCGATCGCGGCGATGCCGCCGGGCAACACCAGCAGCGGGGGATCGCCGGGCAGAATCTGCCCCGCGGCAGGCGGTAGGGGCCGAACGGCATCGGTCGGCGGCAGCGACGCTTGCGCAATGCGCGCGCCCGTAGCCAGCGCCCGCACTTCGACGGAATGGCGGTCCACCGACTTGTGCGCCGGCTCGTGCCGGCACGCCTTCGGCAGCAGCACCAGATCGCCCGCAACAACCGGCAGGCCGTAGTTGCAGCCCGCCGCAGCGGCAACGACGGCACCTGCGTGTGCGCAGCCCGGAGCCAGGGCGCCTTGCGCGGCGGCCACTGCTGGCACGCCCGCCGGCAAGCCAAGCGCAACAGTGCAACAAAGAACGAGACGTCGGTGCATGGCCTGCTTCCTTCCTGGGCGACCGGACGCCCACTTTGCAGCGGATCGCAACGCGTGCCAAGCTTGCCGCATGCCCGACACGCCCGCCGCCGATCGACCAGACGCGCCAGACGCCCCGGCGATGCGCACAGAGCCCGCCGAATTGCTCGACGGCACGCCAACCGTGCGCGCGTGGGTGATCGCGCTCGCGGTCGTGTGGCTGCAAGTATCGGCGCTGCTTTGGGGTTTGTCGGTGCTGCCGTGAACCTCGCTTCGGGTGGCTCGCCGAGCGCAGCGGTGCGCGCGATCGACGTGCTGCAAAATCGCGCCAGCCTCGTCGCCACCGAATTCAGCCTGCTCGGCGTCGGCGCGGCGCTGCTCATCGCCACCGGCGTCGCCGGCCTTGCGCAAGGGCCCTCCGCGATCCCATTGGGCCGACAGGCAGTGGCGGTTGCCGCAGGCCTGGTGACCTGCGGGGTCCTGGTGCTTGGTCTCGGCCACGCTTTCGACGCCGGCGGTTGCCGCACCGCCAGCCGAGCGATGGCGCGCTACTTGTGGCCGCTTCTGGGGTTCGGCGTCCTGCTGGCCGCCGCGGCCTGGACCAGTTTCTGGCTGCCGTGGCCTGGCGGGTCGGACGCCAACGGCCTGGCGGCCGGGCTGGCGCTGGTCGCCACGGCCGCCGGGCTGGCGGGCGTTCCGGTCCTTGCGGGCCTGGGCCTGCGCGCGCTGGCAGCTCCGGCAGTCGCGCCGCCGGCGCCTGTCGCACAGCTCTTGCAGGCAACGAGCCACACCTTGACCGCCGGCGTGGTGCTGCTTTTGGTGCTGTGCAGTCTCAACGATCAGCTGACTGTGCTCGGTCGCCACTACGTCGCCGCGGCGGTGTGCACCCTGGCCGCCCATGCGATGGTGTGGTCTGGCTGGCTGTTGCGCGAGTCGCGCCAGATGGTGCGCTTGCTCGACGAGACCGGCACGCGCCTGCCGGGTCTGGTGCGCTGCCACCGCATCGCATCGGCGGCGACGGTGGGCGGCCTGATGCTGCCGGGACTGTTGATCTTTCACGCCCTGATGACCGGTCGCGAGAGCGGGGCGGTGGTGGCGGCGGGGTTGCTGGTGGCCTCGAACCACGCCATGCGCTTTGCGTGGGTGCTGACGGCGTTTCGGCGGGTACCGCGCGCAGTGTAGTGCGAGGACATGGCCGCTGCGGTCACGCGGTGCGCGGCAGCCATTCGGCACGCAAAATCGCGCGTTTGCGACCGACTGCACCTGCACCAGGCGCTGTCGCAACGGCCGGTCGACTTTGCGGACTGCTACATCTCTGCCAGAATTCGCTGACGAACCTGAGCGAATTCCTCTTGCGAGATCATGCCTTTCTCAAGCATGTCCTGGGCCTTGGCCAGGCGCTCTTGTGGATCTGCCGGCGCAGCGGCTGCCGCAGGTGCAGGCTGGGCGTCGGGGTGGACGTCATGGTGGGCTTCGGCCGCCTCGGCCACAGCCTTGCGAAAGCCCAACGGATCCCCGATGCGCTGGAACTGTTCGCGGGTTCCGCCGGTCCCAATCACCTCGATGTCGCCAAAGCTGAACATGCGACCCCAGATCGACTGCTCGACCTCGATCGACTCGACCTTGCCAAGGTTCAGTTCCAAGGTGCGGCGCTGGATGATCCCGACCTTGATGATGACCCGCCGGTTGGTGACCGCGAACTCGCTGGCGGCGCGCTGAATCCAGCCCCAGATGAACAGGGTCAGCAACGACTTCCACGACAAGTAGACGCTCCAGTGGACCTT
>CAXRHS010000939.1:0-2708 GCA_964230235.1 Myxococcota bacterium | reverse complement strand
GCTGCCTAGCCTGGATTGGGCGCTCGCCATCGATCCGACCCCGCCGCCCCAAGAAAACCGCACCCTTGCCCCGGCGGCCCCGCTGCCCGGTGCGCTGCAAGAGTTGCTGAGCTGGCCGGGTCGCTACGAGGCGTGGTTCCGCGACCATTTTGGCCTGCGCAACACCCTGATCGCGTGGCACAGTCAGGTCATGCTCGATGTGCTCGGGGTCTCGCCCAGCAAAGACGTGCTCATCGGCAAAGACGGCTGGCTGTTCCTGGGCGCCGACAAGAACGTCAACGCTTACCGCTGCATGTACCCGTACACCGATGCTGAACTGCGCACGCTGCAGGCAGAACTCGAAAAGAAGGCCGCCTGGCTGGCCAAGCGCGGCATCGCCTACCTCAACGTATGGGTGCCGATCAAAGCCAATGTCTACCCCGAGTATCTGCCGCCCGGGCTGCGCAAGCTCGACCAACCCTGTCGGCTCAAGCAGTGGTATGCGCACATGCGCAAGCACACCAAGGTCGCGGTGGTGGACCTGACCGAGGATCTTGTGCGCGCCAAGGCGGCGTCGCCCGAGCTGCTCTATTTCAAGACCGACACCCATTGGAACCCGCGTGGCGCGTGGGCGGGGTACCGGGCGTTGGTGCCGCACTTGCAGCACCTGGGGCCCAAATTCCGCCAGATTGTGCCGAGCCGGGTCACCTTTGAGGACTACAGCGACAAGGGCGGCGACCTCGCGCGGCTCATCGACATGGCCGAACGCTATCGGGCGATGGTTCCTTGGCAAAAGATCGCGGGCACGGGGATTCGCAATGTGCCGGCGCCGGTGGATCGCGGCAAGGGTATTTTCGTGCAAGCCTATGAATGTGCGACCTGCGGGATCGGCAAGGCGGTGATGATCCACGACAGCTTTGGCGACCACATCCGCACCTACCTGGCCGAGAGCTTTGCCCGCCTGGTGTCGGTGGAATTCGGACCGTGGGATGAGCCGTTGATCGAACTGGAGAAGCCCGATGTGGTCATCGAGGTGCACCTGGAGCGCCAGTTGACCCCGTAGTCATCGATGTCCGGCCCGCGGTCTGCGTCCTGCCATTGCGCAAGACCAGCAATTGCGTGAACCCCAATGCCTCGGCCCGCCGCCTGGCCTGGTCGGCGTCGGCAACCCTGGGTCGCCCCGTGCCGTAGGCCGCATAGCCGTAGCTTTGCTGGGTATAGTCGCCAACCGGCATGCCGCCGACGTGCGCCAGGCCGCTCAGCGCCGGGCCCACGAACGGCACCGCCTTGTCGGGCAGCAGGTCCCAGTAGCCGCGGTCGTCGCGCGGCACGAAAAGTGCGGCCTTGCGCCGGACCTCGGGCGGCAGCCGGCTCAGGTCCAACAGCGCCGTCACGGTCGCCCAGCCTTTGCGGCCCTCGCCAGCATGCCACCGCGCGCGCGTTTGGGCGACGCTGTCTTGCCACCACCCGATGCCGCGGCCGGTCCGGTAGGCAAAACTGGCCACCAGCAGCGCCGCCGCGACCGCCAGGATCACCCGCGCCAGCGCGCCTTTGCGCACCTCCGCCAGCAGCCGTTGCGCCTGCGGCCACGCGCCGACCACCAGCGCAATCCCCAGCCAGCGCTGGGCGTCTGAAAAGTAGTAGGCACCACCGCCCTGCACCGGCAGGACGAGGCCCGGCAGCACCGCCAGCGCCGCGAACACCACCAGCACCTCGACGTCGATCGCCGAGCCCGCGCGCAACGACGCCAAGACGCCGGCCGCGCGCAACCCGGCCGGCTGCCACCAGCGCCAGGCCAGGTACACCCACAGCCACAGCGGGTGCAGCAAAGCGAACGCCGCCAAAGCCAGCAGGCTGTCCGCCGTCCAGGTCTGCCGCATCACGTCCTGCCACACGAATGCAAACGGCAGCAGGCCCTGGCTCAGCCCTTTGGGCGTGGTGTACGCAGCCACCGCCGCGGCGCACAGCCCGCACAGCCCGAGCGACGCCCACGTCGCCGCATGGCGCCACAGCCCCATGCGCAGCCAGAACAGGCCCGCCAGACCCAAAAGCAGCGCGCAGTGCGAGACCTTGGTGACCGCGGTCGCCACGGTCGCCGCCGGCAGCGCGAACCACAGCCAGCTGCGCACGCCTACCGCATCACGGGCCTGCCAGCCCTGCCACACGTGCAGCGCCATCCGGCCCAAGGCGAGGCTGAGGCCGGTGCCGACGGCATACGACTCGCTGATGACCAGGTTGGCACCAACCCACGCGCGGTGGCTGAAATCGGGTACGAAAACCCCGGCGAGCGCAGTCAGCCACAGCAGCCACGCGCCCCATGCTCGCCCGCTGGCCAACGGCAAGGGGTCGCAGCCGGCGCGCCGCCACAGGTCCAACGACAGGCCGAGCAGCTGCTGCAGGACCCACGGCACCACCACGACCGCGAACCCCAGCGCGTACCAGGTCGGCAGGTCCACGCCCGCTGCCCGCGCCAGCCCGCCGAAAAGCCAGTGGCTACCGAAGTGGTAGGCGGTGTGCGGCAGGCCGTCCAGTCCCGTACTGACCACGCCGTGCACGTCGATCATCTGCGCGAGCGCCAGGTGGTACAACGGGTCGATGTGAGCGTGCCCGGTGGCCAACTGTTCCAAGAGCAGCGGACTTTGGTAGCCAGAGCCCCAAGAGTGACCTGCCGTCCACAGCCCGACCGCCACCGCCAGCGGCAGCAGCGGCCAGTGCGCGCGCAGGCCGCC
>CAXRHS010000938.1:0-25794 GCA_964230235.1 Myxococcota bacterium | reverse complement strand
GACAAGGTGTTGAGCCAAAAAGGCGTGCAGTACCTCAATCGCCTGATCCAGAACCACCAGACCAGCCCGCTCATCCCCAAGGCGCACCTGGCGCTCGCCGAGTACTTCTTTGAGGCCAACAACCTGACCCTGGCCAAGATGAACTACGAGAAGATCACGCAGAACTACAAGAAAAGCGAGCTGTTCAACTACGCGCTCTACAAGCTTGGCTGGGTCTACTACAACCTGCGCGAGTTCCAGCGCACCATCGAGACCTTTCAGCAGGTTGTCAAAGAGATCGGTGCGAGCGCCGGCGCCAAGGAGCGCGGCAGCATCGAATTTCGCGATCAGGCGCTCAAAGACCTGGTGCAAGCCTACGCGGAACTGGACGGCGCCTGGCCCAAGGCCGAGGCCTACTTCACCGAAGTCGAAGGCGAAGCCAAGATGTGGGAGCGCCTGTTCAAGCTCGCCGAGATCTACATCTCGATCGACAAAGACAAAGACGCCACGGATCTCTTGACCCACTTCATCGAGAAGCGGCCGACCGACCCGCGCTGCGTCGACTGGCACGAGAACATCGTCGATGTCTACAAGAAGCTGGGCGCGTTTCCGGACATCGAAGCGGCGATGCGCAAGTTCCTGGCCTTTACCGACGCGCGCACCTCGCCGTGGGTCGCCGCGCTCAAAGGCAAGAAGGACAACAAGAGCAACGAGGCCTTGGACAAGGCCGACAAGATGGGCGAGACGTACTTGCTGTACATCTCGAACTACTACCACCAGCTGGCGCAAAAGACCGAGGAAGAGACCAAGGACGCGGAGAAAGCGCGCGGCTATTACGCCAAGGCCGTCGCCGACTACGAAGAGTTCATGCGCCGCTGGCCCAACGCCAAAAAGACCTACGTGGTCAGCTTCTACGCCGCTGAAATCTACTACGACTTCCTCAAGGACTTCGACAAGGCGCGCAAGTCCTATGAGCGCACGATTCGGCTCGATCCCGAAGGCGAGTTCTTGGAAGACGCGGCCTTGGGCGTCATCTACTCGACCGAAGAGTTGATGCGCAACAAGCACGCTTGCTGGATGGAAAAGGACCAGAAGTGGGTCGAGCGGCCGGATTGCCCGCCGTTGGTGGCGTCGGTCGCTGGCGATGGGGTCAAGGTCACCAAGTTCAAGACCGCCAAGAAAGAAGAGCTGACCGAGGAGCAGATCAAGGGTGCCAACCTGCCCAAACAGCGGCAGGAACTGCACGAACTGGAGAAAAGCTACGTCGCCGCCGCCGACAAGTACGTCGAGTTGATGGAGCGCTCCAAGGCCGACTGCGCCGCTGGCAAGAAGAAGATGTGCGGCCGGGGCAAAAAAGTTCCTGAAATCATGTACCTGTCGGCGTCGGCCTACTACGACCGCGGCCAGTACAAGGAAGCCATCGGCGGCTACGAGCGGGTCTACAAGTACCAGGAAGACAACAAGGTCGCCGAGATTGCCGTCAAGACCCTCATCGACATCTACGCCCGCCTCAAGGAGTGGCCCAAGATCGAGGAATGGGCGGAACTGATGCTCAAGCGCAAGAACCGCCTGATCCTGGATCCGAAAGACCTCAAGAAATACGTGGCGGTGTCGGTTGCCGAGCAGGCGCGCGAGTTGGCGGACAAGAAGGACTACGACGGTGCGCACGCCAAGTACGACAAGATCCTGGCGCGCTTCAAGACCGAAGAGCCCGAATTGGCCGGCGTGGCGCTGTACAACAAGGCGCTCATCTACGAGCTGCAGCAGCAAGACAAGGTCGCCATCGAGACCTACGAGCGCGTCGTCAAGGAGTTTCCCAAGTCCAAGGTGGCGCCCGAAGCCAAGTTCAACGTCGGTCTGCTCTACGAGGCGATGACCAACTTCCGCGACGCGGCCGACGCGTTCTTGGACATGGCCAAGTTCCGCGACAATGCCGACGCAGCGCAGGCGCTCATCAACGCCGGCACCATCCTGGTGGCGCTCAACCAGTACAAAGATGCCGCCGCGGCCTACGACAAGTTCATCGGCGTGGCCAACAACCTCAAGGGCGACGACGAAAAGACCAAGCGCCTCAAGGGCCTGGTCGCGGACGCCGAGATGGAGAAGGGCCACGTCTTCGACAAGATGGGCGCAGAGGGCGCCAAGCAAGCCGCGGCAGCGTATGCAGCCGTGGTTACGCGCTACCCAGCCCGGCCTGACCTGCACGTGGAAGCGCTGTCGCGCAAGGTCGAGACGCTGCGTCTGGCTGACGCACTCAAGAACCGCAAGGACGTGGTCCGCGCTGCCGATGATGCGGGCAAAGCCTACGACAAGCCCGACGGCCGCAAGGGCAACGCCGGCGTGTGGGCCGCGCAGGCGCTTTTCTACAAAACCGAGTACCTGTTCGACGACTTCGACGTGCTCACCCTCAAGACCGTCAAGAACATGAAGGGCCTTATCCCCACGCTGCAAAAGAAGGCAGAAGCGCTCAAGAAGGCGGAGACGGAATACTTCAAGGTGTTCGACCTTGCGGCGGCCGGCGGCGGGCGCGGCTGGGCGGCGGCGGCGATGTTCCGCGTCGGCCTGCTGTACTACAACTTCAAAGAAGACCTGTTCAAGGCGCCGGTGCCGCCCGAAGTCGAGCGCTTCCCCGATCTGGCCGACCAGTACAAGCTGGCGATCGAACAGAAAGCCGTGCCAATCGAAGAGCAGTCGCTGGCCGCGTTGGGCAACGCCATCAAGATTGCGCACAACCTCGGCGTCTACAACAAGTGGAGCAAGCTGGCCGGCGACTACGCCGCCAAGGTCAGCCCCGATGCCTACCCAACCGTCGAGAAAGACCCCAACCTGCCCAAAGCCGCCGAGACCGTGTCGGCCAACGAGTCCACCGACCCCGCGACGTCGGCGGCATTTGTCACGACGGTGCGCCGCGGCAAGTTCACGGTGTCGTACAAGCCCAAGGCGGCGCCAGCCGCAGACGCCAAGGCCGGCAAGTAAGGCGGGGAGACAAAGATCATGATGACCAAACTATTGTTGTCGGCTGCCGCCGCCGTCCTGCTCGCCGCGCTGCCCGTCGCGCCCGTCGCCGCCCAGGAGTACATCCAGGGCATCGACAACAAGGCCCAAGACGCCATGCGCGCCGGCTTGTCGCACGCTTTGCGCGCCGTGCCCAAGTGCAGTCCGTACCGCATCTTGGACAATGGTGCCTGCTGCCCAAGCGGCTTTGTGTCGCTCGGCAGCACCTGCGAGCGCATCGGCCCCAACCAGTGCGCGGAATTGGCGCTGGAAAACCCGGAAGCCTGCGTGCTCGACCGCTGCGCCAAGTACGTCAAGACTGAAAAGAAGAAAGAGAAGATCAAGACCGAAGACGGCAAGGAAGAAGAGGTCGAAAAGGAGGTCGAAGTCCCGTGCGAACCATGGGTTGCGGGCAAGCGCGACCTCGCCTGTGAGCTTGACACCAAGAAGTGCGACGACAAGGTCTTCAAGGCCGCTGGTTCGCGCTGGTGCGCCGACTGGATGAAGAAGCTCGAAGCCCCGCCGGCTCCCGATGCCGCCGACGGCAAGGCCGTGCCCGGCACGCCCAACGTCGAGTACATCCGCTGCAAGCCGGGCACCGACGGTTGCGAGTTGATTCCGCGCGAGTGCAGCGAAAAGGAGCTGGAGTCGCGCAGTTCGGACGGTGCCGGGCCGTGCAAGGTCGGCGAGTACATCGACAAAGCCACCAACAAGTGCAGCAAGTACGAGTGCCCGGCGGTCTGCAAGGCCAGCGACGGCCGCTGCAGCAAGTGCGAGCCGGACTATACCAGTGCCGTCCAGGAGTTCAGCCGCGCCATCGACGCCGACAAGCGCTTCTACGAGGCCTACTTCAACCTCGGCATGGCCTACGAGCGCCAAGGCAAGTACGACGACGCCCGCAAGGCCTACGAGACGGCCAAGTCCATCGAACCGCGCGATGACCGCGAAAAGGGTCTGCAGTTGTCGGCGCAGGCGTACATCGCCCGGTCGTTGCTCGCTCAGGCCCAGCGCTACATCGAAGCCGGCGAAGTGGCCAAGGCCAAAGCGCTGGGCGAACAAGCCAAGGGCATCTGCGACTCGATCTTGGGCCAAGACCCGGACAACGCGATGAACAATGTGGCCCTGGCGCTGTACTGGCTGCAGCAGGACGATCTCAAGCTTTCCGCCGAGTTCGTGCGCAAGGCGCTGCGCGTCAACCGCGAGGACACCATCGCGCTGAACATCCGCGGCCTCATCAACTTGAAGCAGGGTAAGTACGACATCGCGCGCTGGATTCTGGAAGAGAAGGTGCTGCAGATCGACCCCGCCAACGCCGAAGGGTGGGCGAACCTGGGCATGGTCTACGTCAACCTGGGCGATCAGGCGCGCGCGGTGGTTGCGTTCAAGAACGCCGTGCAGCTGAACAAGTCGAGCGTGTCCGCGCGCTTGAATTTGGGCGCCATCTACCTGGAATACCTGAACTACCGCGACGCGGCGCGCGTGTACAAGCAGGCCCTGGATCTCGAAAAAGACAACCTGGAAGCGTTGACTGGCTACGCGCTGGCGCTCGAAGGTCTGCGCGAACCCAAAGAGGCCGCCAACTACTACGAGCGCGTGTTGGCCAAGGACCCCAAGCGCCACGCCATCTTGGTGCGTCTGGCCATCATCTACTACAAGTATTTCAACGACTCCGTCAAAGCCACCGCCAAGTGGAAGGCGTACTTGAAGGAAGCGCTGGAGACCGAGCCCGAGTCGGCGCAGGCCGTGGCCGACAAGCTCAAGGCGGATCGCGATGCTTCGCGCGAGGCGCTGCGGCTGCACATGGGCTTCAAGAAGCCGATTCCCAACCCGGACTGGGACAAGACCCTGCCGGCGCTGCTCGCCATGCCGGCCAACAAGAAGGGTGGCCCCGACTGGTTGGCGAAGAAGGCGGAATTGCTTAAGAAGACCAAGGATTTGGACCTGCGCTGGAAGAACCTCATCGCCATCGTGTCGCGCATCCAAGAAATCGAGCAGAGCAAGCTCTTGGAGAAGCAGGCCAAAGAAGGTCAGCCCAAGGATGGCGCCCCCGCGCCCGAGGCGCCCAAGTAGCCGCGCACTTGCGCCTTGCGGTAAGCCGCGGCACCCTTACAATCGCAACGGCGCTCGCTGTCGCCGCGCCAACCGGAGAAGAGACCATGGCAAAGAAAATCACCGTGTTGGCGTTGGCAATCGCGGCCTTTGCCGTGGCCGGGTCGGCCAGCGCGGAAGAAAAGTCCAAGTTCTATGACTTCTCGGATCAACTCATCGACGGCGAGATCAAGAAGCCGACCACGCTGGTGCTCGATGTTCGCCAGCGCGCCAAATTCGACAAACTGCTCAAGCTCAAGAAGTCGTTTCGACCGGCACTGCTCGACACCGCCAAAGAGCGCTTGCTGAAATAGCCGCGCGCAACCCCGGACAAGGTCGCGCCGGCCCTGCACAGTCCCGGTATCGCAGCGCATTGTTCGGCCGCGCCGCCTCATCGGGCGTCCCGACCCCACTTGACTGTCGATTTGCCATTGCGCGGTCGCGCGCCTTCGGTACACTAGCCCGCTTCCCCCCGCGCCGGCCGACTTGCGGCGCGCCTTGCTGAGGATCGCCCATGATATTCGCTTCTTCCTTGCGCCGCGCCGCGTCCGCCGCGCTGTGCGGTTTCGCGCTGGCTTGTGCCGGACAGACGCCGAACTCGGGCCCGCAAGGCGCCAACGGCAACGGCAACGGCGGCGGCGGCTCGACGGGCGGCGGCGGCGGCGGTGGCTCGGGCGCCATCACCACCGAGGACGATCAGGCGGTCGCCGTGCGCGAAGGCGGCAAGCCGGTCACCAATGGGGCCAAGCTGCTCATCCCAACTGGCGACATTGGCGAAGGCGGCACCACCCTTCGCGTGCTGCAAGTGCAGAACAACGCGACGTTCAAGGCGCTGGCGGTCTCCAAGTTGGTGTTCGACTACGCGCCGACGCCGGTCGAGGGCGACAAGCCGGCGTTTACCTGCGTCGTCGTCAAGGGCGACACCGAGACCGCTTGCAAGGATTTCACCGGCCAGACCTTGCAGCCGGTGGGCAAGGGGTCGCCCAATTCGTTCTCCATCAACGTGCGATTCCTCAAGTACAACGACGCTGCCTTGCGCTCGGCCGTCCTGCGCATCCAGAGCAATGACGTCAAAGGCAACAAGGAGTTTGCGGTGACGTTTGCGACCACGGCGGGCCTGGCCAAGATCGCCGTCCAGCCGCTGCAAATCGACTTTGGCTATGTGCCGGTTGGCACTTCGCCGGTTTCGGGCGGCGTGGTGCTCAACGTCGGCAGTTCGGACCTGGTGGTATCGCAAATCGATCTTACCTCGCTCGACAAAGAGAGCTTCAAGATCGTGTGGAATGGCAAAGAGTTCGTGACCGGCGCCCCGGTGGTGCTCGACCCGCCGACGGTCATCAAGCCCAACGACAGCGTCGATTTTTCGGTGCTGTTCACCGCCAAGGACGACAAGCCGCGAGCGCATGACATCTTGCTGCACACCAACGACGCCAGCCTGACCACCGATGGGCCGGGCATCAAGCGCGTGCCGGTCAAGGTCAACTCGACCGGGCCCTGCCTGCTGCTGTCGCCCAAGGCGGTGGTGTTCGGTGCGACGCCGGTTGGCCAGAGCAAAGAGCAGGTGCTGCTGCTCAAGTCTTGCGGCGACGAACCGGTGTCGATCAGCAAGATCGCGTTCGACACCCCGCCGGGTGCCGGCAACTTTTCGGTCGTGTGGGCGCAGCTCAAAGAAACCGGTGGCAAAGAGCCGAGCGCCGAGGCGCCGCTCAAGCTCGCGCCCAACCAGAGCGTGACGCTCGGCCTGAAGTACATGCCCGACAAGCTGTCGCCGACCTCGGCCTCGGGGTCGGTGACTCAAGACACTGCGACCCTGACCGTGACGTCGAACACCGCCGCCGGCACCGCCAAAGCCACACTGGAAGGGTACGGCGCAAGCACCGACTGTCCGACGCCGATCATCACGGTTGCCGAAGGCGACACGGTCACGCCGCAAACGGTGCTGCACCTCGATGGCAAGCAGAGCTACGCCACCGGCGGCACCATCAGCAAGTACCAGTGGGAGGTCGAGCAGGCCAAGGGCTCGGTCAGCCTGTTTGCGCCCAACGCGACCAGCAGCGCGGTGACCTTTCAGCCCAACGTGGCCGGCGACTACCTTTTCCGGTTGCACGTCTGGGACGCCGGCGGCAAGAAATCGTGCGCGCCGGCCGAAAAGAAGGTCAAGGTCATTCCAGATCAAGCCATCCACGTGGAATTGCTATGGAAGACCCCGGGCGACAAAGACGAGACCGACTCCGGCCCCGGCGTCGGCACCGATCTCGACCTGCACTTTGCGCATCAGTATGCCGCGGGCCAGGACTACGACGGCGACGGCAAGGCCGATCCGTGGTTCGCCGGCCAGTACGACTGCTTCTGGTTCAACTGCGGCAACGGCAATACCGTCGAGTGGGGCAGCTACGACCCCAACGTCGACGACGATCCGAGCCTGGACCGCGACGACACCGACGGCGCCGGACCCGAGAACCTGAACTTGACGCTGCCCGAAGATGGCAAGACCTATTCGGTGGGCGTGCACTACTACAACGACTTCGGCTACGGAAAATCCAAAGCGATCATCCGCATCTACATCTACGGCGTGTTGCAGTTCGAGGTCACCTCGCCCGACCTTGTCACGGGTGACTTGTGGTAGGCCGCCAAGATCGGCTGGCCGCAGGCCGAAATCGCGACGGCGCAGAAAAGCGCCAGCGACAAGTCGCCCTTTGTGACCAAGAAGTATCCGGCGCCGGCGCTGGACTGACGCTGACCCCAGGCGGCGCACGACCGCCTTTTCCGGAGCACGCATGACGACTCGACGTCTTTTGTCCCTGTGCTGCGCTGGAATCGCGGCGTGTTCCGACGCGCCCAGTGGCTCGGGCAGCGGCGGCGGCGCCGACGGCGGTCCGCTGAACCAGCAAATCTGTACCGGCAGTTTTTGCGTGGACGCCGATGTGCGCATCGGTGTCAGTCCCAACAAGCTGCTGTTTGCCGATGTCGCGCCCGGCGCTGTGGTCGATCGGCAGTTGACGGTCACCCACATCGGCAACAACAGCACGCTGCGGGTTTCAGGGGCGACCTTTGATCCGCCGAACGCGGAATTCCAAGTGGTCGATTTCGCCACCGTCGACCTGCAACCCGGCAAAAGTCACAAGTTCACGGTGCGCTACACGCCCAAGGCGGCCGGGTCCAAGAAGCTGAATCTGGTCCTGGCCAACAACGAAAAGGACGCCGCCAAGCGCAAGCTCGCGGTCCCAGTCGAGGTCGCGGCGGGGCAGGCGCTGTTGCAGGTGATGCCCGATCCGATCGACTTCGGCAATGTTGCTGGCGGCGCCAGTCCGACGTTGGAGGCCTCGCTGGTCAACATCGGCACGCTCGACATGCAGATCGTGTCGATCGAGATCAGCAAGACCGGCACCACCGATTTTACCATCGACAAACTGCCGGACATCGCCGCGCCGCTGCCGGCCAACGGCAGCACCGCGATTACCTTGCGCTATACGCCGACCGGCGGCGACTTTGACCAGGCGCACCTGCTGGTCGAGACCAAGGACGGCAAGAAGTACAAGATCGGCGTCCAGGGCAACGAAATTGCCGCGCGCATCCAGTTGGTTCCGCCCAAAGTCAACCTGGGCGAGCTGGAACTGAACAAGCCCGTGACCGCCCAGGCCAAAATCTGCAATACCGGCATGGCGCCCTTGGAAGTCAGCGGCTTTGAGCTCGCACCCGTCTCGCAGCTCAAGGACCTGACCTGGGACGCCAAGCTGCCGCTGACGGTGCCGCCACCCAAGGTCTCGGGCAGTTGCGACACGGGTGTCCTGTTCAACCTGACCGCCAAGACCAAGACGCCGCTGCCGAGCAACGGCAGTCCAGCCGCCAGCATCCTGATTTCCAGCAACGACAAAGCGCAGCCGATCTACAACCTGATGGTGTTTGCGGAAACCAATGCGCCCAAGATCCTGGTCACGCCGGGCGACTACGTCGATTTCGCGTTTGTCGGCAAGGGCGTCAAGAGCAAGCGCACCGTCCAGGTGTTCAACGAGGGTTCGTCGCCGCTCGACGTCACCAAAATCGAGGTGACCGACGAGAAGGACAAGCTCGGCGAATTCACCATCGTGCCCGGCAACTTCGGGCCGACGAGCGGCACACCGGCGACGCTGCAGCCCGGATCCGCCGCGCAGTCGTTTGAGGTGCAGTTCGAGGCCAAAGGCCCGGTCGAGCAGAAGGCGACGGCCAAGCTGCACATCTACAGCAACGACCCCGGCACCCCCGATGTGGTGCTGCCGATGTATGCCGAGCGCAAAGATGGCACCGTGTGCAAGGTGGCGATGGTGCCGCCGGTCGTCAACTTCGGGCTTTTGCCCTATGGCGCCAGCAAGACCTTGCCGGTGACCTTCAAGAACGTGGGGACCGGGTACTGCAAGTTCAAAGAAGTCCATGCGGTCGACTGCAAAAGCAACAATCCACTGCAGTTTCCCGGCTTGCCGCAGACGCTGACCTGTTCGCTGGCCAAGACCCTGTTCTTGACCGCTGCCCCGAGCACCACGCTTTTCAAGCTCGGCCCGGGCGACACCGGCAAGCTGCAGGTCACGTTCAGCGCGCCAGAGAGCCTGGGCGCCGGCATGTTCAGCCAGGGCAAGGCCAATACCGTTACCGATTTCGGCGGGCTATTGGTCGCCACCTTTGAGGACGATTCGACCGGCAGCCTCGTCACGGTGGCCGACGTCAAGCTGTCGGACCCCAACGCCGTCAACAAGGCCAAGCCCAATCTGGTGGCCAAGGTCGGCAAGGCGTCGGTGACCGTGCTGCCGGGCAACCTCGAGTTTGGCGTGGTCACGGTGGGTTGCAAGTCGCCGGCCAAAGAAGTCAGCGTCTTCAACACTGGCACCACCGAAGCCTTTATCAACAAACTGGAATTGCAAGGCTGCGGTCTGGAGGTGGTCGGCGTCGCCTGGCCGGGCATCCCCAAGACCGGTCTGCCGATTTCGCAGGCCAAGCCGGCGACCTTC
Source organism: Myxococcota bacterium (assembly GCA_964230235.1). Taxonomy (GTDB): domain Bacteria; phylum Myxococcota_A; class UBA9042; order UBA9042; family UBA9042; genus SXRM01. Next base: position 15,754 of record CAXRHS010000938.1, on the reverse strand, counting down.
AAGGTCCAATACGCACCGCAAAACGTCGGCAAGGACCAGTGCCAGTTGATGATCTACACCAGCCTGAACGGCGTGTGCACCAAGGCCGATGGTACCCAGACCGGCACCAATTGCAGCGTCAACGGCGAGTGCGGCGCGGGCGAGTTCTGCGCGGGGCAGCTGTTTACGGTGCCGATCACCGGCGAAGGCACGCTGGACAAAGAATGGACCGACGAGTTCGAGCAAGGGGTCGGCAAGCAGAGCGATGTGCTTTTCATCGTCGACAACTCGGGTTCGATGGGCGAAGAGCAGCAGGCGCTGGCCAGCAACTTCAAGCAATTCACGCAAGTCGCCGACATCTGGAGCACCAACTACCACATTGGCGTGGTCACCACCGACATGGAAGCCGCCGATCAATCGGGCAAGCTGCGCCTTGCCGATGGCATCCGCATCGTCACCCCCAAGTCGCCCAACGGCACGGATACGCTGCAAAAAATGACCAAGCCCGGCGCGGGCGGTTCGGGCAACGAGCAGGGGCTGGCCGCCGCAGAAGCCGCGTTGACCGCTCCGCTGGTAACCGACACCGGCCAGAAGTGCACCGCCGACGCCGACTGCAAGCAGGCGGGCGGCCAATGCATCGCCAACGCGGACGACACCACCATCAAGATGTGTGGCGGCACCAACCGGACATTCTTGCGCAAAAACGCCGGGTTGGAAGTCGTCATCCTGTCCGACGAAGAGGACGGCAGCGGCAACGACGTCAACTACTACATCAACTTCTTTTACTCGATCAAGGGCTTCGCCAACAAGAACCTGTTCCACCTGCACGCCATCGTCGGCCCGGGCGGCGGCTGCAAGGGGCCCGGCGGCGAGGCCGATGGCGGCGAGCGCTACATCAAGATTGCGCAAGCCACCGGCGGCAAGTTCGGGTCGATTTGCGACGGCAACTTTGCCAAGGTCCTCAAAGACATCGGCACTGTGGCGTTCGGCCTCGCCCAGCAGTTTTTTCTCACGCGCAACCCCGAACCCGCGACCATCGTGGTCAAGGTCAACGGCAAGCCGTGTCCGCCACCTGGCTGGCAGTACGACGCGCCGAGCAACAGCGTCATCTTCCCCGATGGCAGCGCGTGTCTGCCGCAAAAAGGCGACAAGATCTCCATCTACTACAAGATGCTGTGCAATCCGTAGCGGTGGCAGTGGAAGGCGCGGCGCGGCCGGCGTAGCATGCACGGGCCCGCGGTCCCCGCCTCCGGGCGATCGCGGCGCAAAGGCGCACCATGGCAAGGCGTGCGGCAATTGCGGCCGCGGCCGATGCGGCAACCCGTTGTTCTGACAAAGGTGACTTGATGATGCCAGAATTGAAAAAGTGCATGGCGCAGGTTCCCGGCCTGATTGGGGCGGCGACGCTCGCGGCTGCGGCGGCTTGCGCAGGTTGCAGCGGCGACGACGGCAACCAACTCGATATCGCCAGCCCGCCCAAGATCGGCATCACTGTCGCCGACAAGACCCCGCCCGCGGCACCTGCATGCACCAATTTCAAGCCAGACCTGACCGGCGGGCAACTGAGTGACCACAAGCAGCTGGTCATCCGCAATACCCAAAGCGACGTCGGCAAGAACCCGGGCAAGCTGTGCGTCAAGTGGTCGGCCACCAAGAACAATTCGCAGCTCAAGATGGTCGTCAAGTCTGGCGGCGATCAAAAAGACGACGCGTACTGCACCAGCAAGGGCTTCAATGGCTTCATGGCGGCGATTCCGGTCAACGGCAAGCCGCTGGTCCTGGAGATCGACTACAACGCCAACGCCAGCGGCGACTCCGACCCGATGACGGTGACCATCGAGAGCAACAGCGACTTCGTCAAGAACGGCCAGACCAACGTGCGCAAGCTGTGCTTTGGCATCGATTTGCTCGGCACCTGCGCGGCGATCTTTCCGTCCGAGTACAAGTTCGTCAACGCCACCAAGGCCAATCCGCCGACCCAGTGCTTTGGGGTCAAGAACTGTGGAACGGCGCCGCTGGTGTTCAAGGGGGCCGACTTCGAGACGTCGAACGCCCAGTACCAGATTACCGAGCAGCCCAACGCCGAGGAGACCATCGCGCCCAAGGGCGACCCGGCCAATCCGGACGGTCAGAAGGAGCTCAAGGTCTGTGTTCGCTACAGTCCGGATACCACCCCGGACAACGAAGACGTGACCCTGGTCATCTCCACCAACGCCTCTGCCGACGGCGGCAAGGTCAAGACGCTCATCAGCCACACCACCGAAGCCGAGGCCAAGTGGAAAGTCGACTGCAGCGAGCCGACTGGCAAAATTGGCTTTTTCTTTGCAGACGCCGAAAAGGCCGGCAAGAAGACCTGCAAGATCATCAATGACGGCCCGCCGCCGCTCAAGGTCCAAAACACCGCCGCTACGCCCGTCAAGGCCAACGACGAAGAGGCGGTCAAGGCGGCGCTCAAGTGTCAGCTGTTTGACATCGCCGGCAAGCCCCAGGACCCGTTCGCCGTGCAACCCGGCAAGTCCGCCGATCTGGTGTGCGAATACACGCCGCAGGGTGCCGGCAAGCCGCCGGCCGCGGTCGCCAGCTTCAACTACTCGAGCGCGGGCGGCAACGGTGGGGTGATGACGCTGCCCATCCAGGTCGGTGGTTGCGATGCGCCTGCGCCCGAATTCGGGCCGACCGAGCTGTGGCTGATGGCCAAGCCCGGCGAAAACGCGGTGGGAACGGTGGCGATTGCCAACCAATCGTGCTCGGGGATGCAGTTGGTGACAGCGTGCATTGCGCCGGCGTTCTACAAAGGCAACGAGCCCTGCCAGGCGCCGTCCAAAAACCACAGCCTGGAGCCGGCGTTTGCGCCCGTATCCGTGCCGGCCTATGGTGTGACCACGCTCAAGGTCAAGTTCGCGCCGGACGCCAAGGCGACCACCAAGCCAGTCAGCGACTTGTTGCATGTCTCGTACTGCAACGGCGTCTGGGCCAGCGACAAATGCCAGGGCACCATCGTCGCCCGCGCCATCAACCTGACCGGCGCCGTCGACTTTGACGGCAAGGTCACGCCGCCGACGGTCACCTGTGCGGTGGGCGGCGATCCGGCCCAGTTCACCAAAGGCAACCTGGTCACGGTGCAAGCCGGTTCCAAGGGCGGGCCGACGTTCGACAACCAGACCTTCTTCTATCGGTTCGTGCTCTCGGCGCGCCCGGCCGGCGCGACTGCCTGGATCAGCGAAGGCCAGCAGAGCACCGATCAGCAAAGTTGGACCAAGGTCCTGCCGGATCTGCCGGGCAACTACGAAGCGCTGTGCCAGGTCCAGGGTCTGAAGACCGACGACTCGACCTTTGCCTGGAGCGCGCAGGTTCCGGTCCAGTTCACGGTCAAGTAGCCGCGCCGAACGCGGATGGCCAAGATCGCCCCAGAAATAACCAGCGAAATCGGCCGCTTGACCGCCTGCGTCCTGTGCGCGCCCGGGCCCGAGCACGATGCGATGGCGCCGGACCACATTTCGCCGCTGCGGCTGGGTCCGTATGGCTGGGAGTCCAACCCCGACTACCTGCTGTTTGACGATCTGGTGCTGTTGCCGCAACTGCAGGCCGAGCACGCGGCCTTGCGGCGGCTGGTCGCCGCGTTTACCGGTGACCGCAACTGTCTGGACCTGCGCGACCTGCTTGGTCACGTGCTGGCTCTGCCGGCTGCGCGCGCCGAGGTCATCGAAGAAGTGCTCGACTTGGAAGGCCAGTTGGGCCTGGCGGGGCCGCGGCTGGCGCATGCGCGCGCTGCGCTCGCCGACCTGAGCGCAGCCGACCTGTGCCATGCGCTGGTTGCCGGCGCCGATCCGGAGTCGGGGGCTGCGATTCTGAGTTATCCAGCGCCCAATCTGCTGTTCGCACGCGATCTGCTGGCCGTCGTCGGTTCCGCGGTGGTGCTGGGCTGGCCGCGCAGCCGGGCGCGCAAACGCGACGGGATTCTGGCGCGGGCGATCGCACGCCACCACCCGCGGTTGCGCGACGCGGCGCGCATCGACATCCGCGCCGACCGCCCCGGTCTATCACCCGCCGAACTGGACGACGAGCGCTGCTTGGAGGGCGGCGACGTGCTGGTCTTGCGCAGCGACCTCGTACTCATTGGCATCGGCCAGCGCACCACCTTGCCGGCGGCGTTGCGGTTGGCGGCGCTCTTGCGCGAGCGCGGCGTGCGGCAGGTCATCGGCGTCGTGCTGCCGGTTGCGCGCGCCACCATGCACCTGGACACCGTTGTGACCATGGTGGACCGGGATCTGGTGCTGGCGTTTCCGCCGGCGCTGGCGGGCGGCGCTGGCGATCTCGACGCCGTGGGCCTGGTCGATTTGCACGCCGACGCCTGTCCGATCGCGGGGCCCTTGCCCTCCGTGCTCAGCGAGCGCGGCCTGCAGGTGGCGGTGGTGCCGTGCGGCGACGGCGATCCGCGCGCGGCGCTGCGCGAGCAATGGTCCGACGGTGCCAACGCATTTTGCCTCGTGCCCGGCGGTATCGTGCTCTATGGGCGCAATGGCGCGACGTTGCGGGCGCTGAACCGCCACGGGTTTGCGGTGTTGTCGCCCGAGTTTGTCATCGACAATGCCGAACGGCTGGCGGCCGCTGGCGAGCGGTTCGTGGTGGCGTTGCCGGGCAGCGAGCTATCGCGGGGCCGCGGCGGGCCGCGCTGTCTGACCCTGCCGCTCGCGCGCGAACCGGCCGGATTGCCTGCGTTTGACGCCGACGCACCGGTTGCGTGATCGCGGCGCGACACGAGATCGGTCGCCGCCGCCGTCGCCAACGCGCGACGCTGCCGGCAGGCAAAGCAAAACCGGCAACTGCGCAAGCAGAATGGAGCGCTGGCTTTTGCGGTGCCACCTGACCGCTATGGCCCGCCCTGCGCGGTCAGCCAGGCCTGCCAACCCGCATGGTCCGTGGCCGTGTGGCCGCTGCTCAGCACCGCCAGCGCGTCCATCGCGGTCTGCCGCACCGAGCGGGCCTGATCGTTGGTCAGGTACACCAACGCCGCCGCATAACTGCGCCGCGGCTGGCGCGCCATTACCTGCAGCGCGTCGCGGCGGACCTGAAAATTGGGGTGGCGGGCCAGCACCGGCAGCGCGGCGCCGCAATCTGGGGTATCGGGCCGGGCGCACAACCAGGCGCCGACCACCAACGCCGTCGCTGCCATTTGCTGGCTGCCAAGGTCGAACAGCAGCTGTTGAAAGGCGCGGCCCTTGTCCGCCTCGCCCCAGCCATGCAAGGTCCACAGCGCGGCCAGCCGCGCCGGCGCCAGCCACAAGCTGTCGGCCGCGGCCTGTTCACGCACCCGTTCGCGGTGCTGGCGGGCGTTCAGGTCGCGCAGGCCGATCAGAGCCCACGCCCGCACTTCGGGGTCGCGATCGTCCAGCTGGCGCACAAAAAACGCCTCCGCCCCTGGGTCGCGCAACTGCGCCACGATTTGCACGGCGCGCGCCCGGTACCCCGCCTGTAGGCCAGCGCGGGTGAACGCTTGTTCGACCAGCGGTCGCGCCGCCCAGCCAAAGCCGACCAGGATCGCGTGCGCCGGGCACCCCGAAATGGCGTTGCACGCGAAGCGGTCCTGAAACGCCCGCAGCGCGTCGCGCAGGCCCTCGTCGGGCGCCTCGGGGTCGCGCATCGTCGCCTGCTGGCGCACGCTGGGGACGGCCACGGGTGGTGCCACCGCGACACGGACATCGGCAGCGCTGGCAACTGGCGCGGGGTTGGCACAGCGGACGCCTAGCGCCACCGCGGCCAACGCCACCACCAACCTCGCCATCGATGGGCCCTGCTTGTCCACCCGCGCCTCTGGCTGCCACCGCAGCGGTGGCGACGGGATTGCACCGCAACCGCGCCTTTGGCACAAGCGGACCAGCCGCTGGGGCGGGAATGTGGCGTGCCTTCCGTGCATTGCAAGGCCCCCCACACGCGCGTAAGCTATCCGGCCCTGCCGTGCCCCCCGTCGCGGCCCGCTCTGTGCGCAACCTGAGGAATTCATGAAGAAGGATACCGCCATCATCGCGATCATCGGCGCCGCCGTGCTCGCGTTCGTCGCCGGGACCATGATGAACAAGCAGCCCAAAAAGGCTGGAGACGCCGCGGCAGCCGCCCAACCGGTAACGGCCCAGGCAGCGCCAGCGGCCGCTGCGCCTGCATTTGCTGGCAATCCGTCGCTTGGACCTGCCGACGCCAAGGTCACGATCATCGAGATCAGCGACTACCAGTGTCCGTTTTGCAGCCGCGCCAAGGCGACCCTGGACGAACTGCACAAGGAATACCCGAACGACGTGCGGATCGTGTTCGTCAACCAGCCGCTGGCCTTCCACAACCAGGCGCGCCCGGCGGCGATCGCCTCGTTCGCGGCCCACAAGCAGGGCAAGTTCTGGGAGATGTACGACAAGCTGTTTTCCAACGCCAAAGAGCTCAACGACGACAACTACAAGAAGTGGGGCAAAGAGATTGGCCTGGACATGGCCAAGTTCGAGACCGACCTCAAGGACCCCGAAGTGGCCAAGGCCGTGGACCGCGATCAGGCGGTGGCCAACGCGCTGGGGGTCAGCGGTACGCCCGGTTTCTTCATCAACGGCGTCAAGCTCGAAGGTGCGCAGCCCAAAGAAGAGTTCAAGAAAGTCATCGACGAGCAGATCAAGAAAGCCAATGACGAGATCGGCAAGGGCACTGCGGTCGCCGAACTGAACGAGAAACTGACCAAGGCCAACAATCCGTCGCTCGGCGCCCAGATCGTAGGCTTGGTGTTCAAGGGCGAGGAACCGCCCAAGACCGCCGCCGCCGGCCCGCAGCCGCCCAAGCGCGAAAAGCCGGGCGACGATCCCAACGTGGTGTGGAAGGTCGAGTTGCACGGCGACGAACCGGTCAAGGGCAACATGGACGCGTTGGTGACGCTGGTTGAATTCACCGACTTCCAGTGTCCGTTCTGCAGCAAGGTGCGCGGAGCGCTCGACGAGGTCAAGAAGAACTACCCGGCCGACAAGGTCCGGTTGGTGTTCAAGAATCAGCCGCTGCCGTTCCACAGCAACGCCATGATCGCGGCCGAAGCGGCGCTGTGCGCCGGCGACCAGGGCAAGTTCTGGGAGATGGAAGAGCGGCTGTTTACCAACCAGGGCGAATTGGACGCCGACAAGTTGCCGGGCCACGCCAAGGAAGTCGGCCTGAACCTGGACAAGTTCAACAAGTGCCTGGCCGACCACAAGTTCAAGCCGCAAATTCTCAAAGACCAGGCGACGGCCGAGAAGATCACGGCCACCGGCACGCCAGCGTTCTTCGTCAACGGCCGCAAGATCGGCGGCAACCGGCCGTTCGACGACTTCAAGAAGCTCATCGACGAAGAAATGGGCAAGGCCGAGGCCAAGGTCGCCGCCGGCGTGGCGCGCAAAGACGTGTACGCCAAGACCATTGGCGACGGCAAAGAGTTCATTCCGCCGCCGCCGTTGGAGCCCAAAGTCGCCGATTTCGACTACAACGGCTCGCCGACGCTCGGTCCCAAAGACGCCAAGGTCAAGATCGTCGAGTTCAAGGACTTCGAGTGTCCGTTCTGCGCCAAGATCATCCCTGCGCTCAAGCAGGTGCAAAAGGACAACGCCAGCAAGGTGTCCATTGTCTTCAAGCACTTTCCGTTGTCGAACCAGTGCAACCCCAAGATGAGCCGCGAAATGCACCCGGGCGCCTGCCTGGCCGCCTACTGGTCGTTTGCCGCCGACGCGCAGGGCAAGTTCTGGGAATTCGAAGACATCGTCTTCCAGAACTACCAGACCATGATGCCGCGCGAAGGCGAGCTGCCGGCCCGTCTGGCCGCCCAGACCGAAAACCTCAAGCGCTGGGCCAAAGAAATCGGCATGGACGTTGGCAAAGCTGAGGCCTACGTCGCCGCCAAGTCCTACGAAGATCGCCTCAAGAAAGACATGAACGAGGCGGTGGCGGCGGGCGTCAACGGCACCCCGGCGGTCTACATCAACGGCCGCAAATACAACGGTGGCATGAACGCCGATCGCCTGAACAAGGTCGTCGGTCAGTTGCTCGAAGGCAAGCTGTAGCCGCTCGCCTGCATGGTCAGCTTGGCAGGCCGCGCCGCCTGCGTGCGACCAACAGCGCCGCGACCACTGCACACCACAGTTCGGACCATCCGCCCGCGACCCGGCCCGCCCTGCAGTCTTCGGACGGCGGTGGCGCGGTTGGCGGCGCTACATACTTCCACTGGCTGGCCCGCACGGTCTTTGGCAGTGCGATGGCCTGGGCCGCGAAATTCTTCTGCTTTCCGGCCGTGCTCGCAATTTCGCTGACTTTTCCACCGGCCTGGCCCCCGGGCACGCACGCGCCGCGCTCTTGACCGGCGACGGCATGGCAGGCATCGCCGGCTTCGCAGCCCGCGCCGGTCTTGAGGTCGCAGTCGAAGCGGCAGACGCCTTTGGCTTCGAGCGCAGCCGGATCGCCCGCAGCCAGCGCGCACACCAGATCGGCCCGGCAGGGCTCTGCGGCCGAGCAGGTCGCACCCCACGGCCGCGAACCGCCGACGGCCGGCCGGCAGGCGCCGCGCAAGGCGCTTTTGGTTCCGACAAACGCGCACACTTCTCCCGACCCGCACGGGTTGGCGGCGCCAAACGGGTCGCACAGACCGCGGCATGCGCCAATGCCCGGCACCAGACCTTCGTCGCACACCAATTGGCTGCCGCACTGACCCGATGCCGGGCAAGGTGCGCCGGCCGTGGGTGCGGCGGTAGCGATCGGCAGGCACAAGGTGGCCTCGCCCAGGGTGGCGCAGCCGGTTCCGATTGGGCAGTCGGTCGCCACCTGGCAGCTTTGGGTGCACAGCTTGGCAAAACGTGCGTTGGCGACGGCGACGCACTGGCCTTGCGCGCAGTCGAAGCCGCTTTTGCACGGCCAACCGACTGGCAGCCCGGTCGCGTTCTTGGCGGGCGCGCAGACGTTGCCTTCTGCGCAGGTCCAGCCGGCCGGGCATCCGCTGCCGCACGATCGCGCGCAGTGGCCACCGCCAAAGATCGACGGCGCGCACAAGAACGACTGGCAATTGCCCGGCAGCCAGCACTTGGCGCCCAACTGTCCCTTGCCGGCAACCAGGCACAGGCCGCCCAGGTTGGTGTTGGCACACTGGCCCGGCGCCGCGCACTTGGTGCACGATCGCGTACAGAAGCCGACATCACCCCCCGGCATGCAGTAGCCGTCGACGCAGGCGGTGTCGCTGGCGCAGGCGTCGCCCAGGCCGGCGGGCGCGGCGTCGGGCTTGCAGTGGCCTTCGTTGGGCAGACAAGCCTGGCCGGCGCCAGCGCCGGTGCCGTAGGTGCCACAGCTGGTGCCAATCGCGCAGTCGTCGTGACCGGCGCACTGCGGGGCGCAGTGGCGCGAACCATCGGGCCACGCCAGGCACAGGCTGCCCTGCGCGCAGTCCACGTCGGCGTCGCAGCCGTCGCACTGGCGGCCGACCACGGTCCGCTTGCCGTCTTTGGGCCACAAGAACCGCACCGCCGCCACGTCATCGTCGTGCAGCGTGCGCACCGCGCTCGTGGTGCCGTAAAAGTACATCGACGCTTCGGTGTGGCGGCTGTGGCCGACCCCGAGCACGTGGCCGATCTGGTGCGCCAACACGCCTTGTAGATCGGCGGTGACCTGGGCCGAGCCAGTCCGGGTGCCGCTGGTCCACTGAACGTCGCGGCCGTTGATCACGATGTCGGTGCGCTGGAGCGCCCCGGTGGCGTCGAAGTGCCGTTCGGTGCGCGCCAGTGCTTCACCCTCGCCAATGACGTACGCGGGATCGAAGCGGATGGTCACGTCGTAGCGCGCCGGCTCTGCCAGCAAACCGCCGTACGCCAGCGGGATGGTCACCCCCGGCACTTGCGCCCAGGCATCGAGCGCCCCCAGCACCGCCTTGTGCAGCATGGCCGGCGTGATGCCGAGCGGTGTGCCTTTGTAGACCACGTACACGGCCACCGGGCGGTTGGCGTAGCGCAGCAAGGCGCCGGTGCGGCTGCGCTCCAGGTCGAACGCGGTCGCCGGCGTTGCGCACAGTGCGCAAAGGGCGACGGCCAGCCAGAGCCAGCGCGTTGGTGCTTGAGGCCTGCAGTTTGCGCGGTCGACGATCATGGGCCAAGCATAGGCAATGGCCGGCCAAAGGCAACCGTGGTCGCAGCGTGTGCGGTTGCGTCGCACGGTTGCGCAAAAAACCGCTTGACGGAATGCAAACCGCCGCTAAACTCCGCGCACTTTGGCGACCCGCAAGCGTTTTTTTGGGTCGCGCGGCCGTTGGCCGCAGGTTCTTTTGCGATAGTTCCCGGGCTTTGGTTCGGCCGACCGCACTGCGAGGCCGGCCGGCAGCCCTGCCAAGGAGTGCGATGTCCACGCTGTTGCCGGTCACCATCCTCGAGGAATCCAACCGCCCGCGCCGGCTTTCCGACGCCTTTCGCTGCCACGCCCGCGGCCGCAACCTGCTTTTGTCGGTGTGCCTGGACGACTTCATGAACGCCAACGCCCTGCGCGTGCGCTCCATGGTGTGCTTTGAGTGCATTCAAGGCGGTGCCAACCGCGAAGCCTTCGCGGCCGACGCCGACACCGAGGGCTTGCTCGACAACGAAATCTGGGCCCGGCTCATCTCGGACATGAAAGACGCCGAACCGGTGGCGTAGCGGAACCACCGCTCGCTTGCGCGGCCGCGCAAGCAAGGCCAGCCGCCGCCGGTTCACTGCCGTCCGTCCGCTGCATGCTGCACGGGTTGCGTTGCTGCATCGGTATTTTCGTGCTACCCTCGCCGGCCGCGCGCCTTGTGCGTCTCACCGCGTGGGGCACCGGCAGGGCGTGCCCGAACGCAGGCGCGCTTGCGCCAGAACAGTCCACCGTCGCTCTGGGTCGCTGCGCCACCACCGGCGCCGCCCACCGACCGGCTCGGAGATCCCATGGCAACCGGCATTACCAACGCATACCCGCAGAACTTCGGCAAATACACGCTGACCGCCAAGATTGCCATGGGCGGCATGGCCGAGATCTTCCGCGCCAAAAGCTTCGGCGCCGAAGGCTTTGAAAAGGTCGTGGTCATCAAGCGCATCCTGCCGCACTTCAGCGAGGATGAAGGCTTCGTCACCATGTTCAAGGACGAGGCGCGGGTGGCAGCGCACCTGACCCACGCCAACGTGGTGCAGGTGTTCGACTTCGACACCGTCGATGACCTTTTCTACATCGCGATGGAGTACGTCGAGGGCCACGATCTCAAGCGCGTCCTCGACGTCGGGGCCAAGCTCGGCAAGCCGCTGTCGATCGCCCAGGCCGTGTTCGTCATGATCGAAGCCAGCAAAGGCTTGGACTACGCGCACAAGCGGGTCGTGGACGGCAATCCGCTCAACATCATCCACCGCGACGTGTCGCCGCACAACGTGATGGTGAGCTTTGCGGGCGAAGTCAAAATCATGGACTTCGGCATCGCCAAAGCGGCGTCGCGGTCGACCAAGACGCGCGTTGGCACCGTCAAAGGCAAATGCGCCTACATGAGCCCTGAACAGGCTCGCGGCAAGAACCTCGACGCGCGCTCGGACCTTTTCGCACTCGGCGTTTGCCTGTGGGAGATGCTGACGGGCAAGCGCCTGTTTGTGGGCGAAACCGACTTTGAGACCCTGAACAACGTGCTCAAAGCCGAAGTGCCGCCGCCGAGCGAACTGAACCCGGAAGTGCCCAAGGATCTGGACGCCATCGTGCTGCGCTCGCTGGCCAAGGACGTCAACGACCGCCAAAAGGATGTCGGGCAGTTCGTCAACGAATTGAACCGCTGGTTCTTTTCGGCGGTGCCGGACCCGGACGCCATCAACCTCAATGGCTACATGCAGGATCTGTTTGCGGAACAGATCGCCCAGTTGCGCAACGACGCGGTCAACGAAGCTGCCATGCTCGAGGCGCACAAGCGAAGCGGCAACACGCTGTCCGGCCAGCGCAAGCCGGGCACAGGCTCGCAGCCGCAGGCCCGCGCGATGGGTGGCGACGACGAGCGCACCATGGCACTGCCCGATGCGGCGCTGCCGGCGGACGGCGATCGCACCATGGCCATCCCAGATGCGATGGCCGCCATGCGCAGCAAGAGCCAGATCGCGATCCCGATGCAGGGTGCTTCACAGATCATCGTGCAAAAGCAGTCCAACACCGGCTTGCTGATTGGCATCGGTGCGTTGCTTGCGGTCGCGATCGGTATTGGCGCTTTCGTGCTGCTTGGCAAGAAAGAGGAACCGCCGGCGGCGGCGGCGGTCGCTGCTGCTGCTGCACCGGTCGAAAAGCCCAAGCTCAAGTTCTTCATCAAGGCGCCGGGCGCCGCCGAGATCCTCGTCGATGGCAAGCCCGAGTGCATGAGCAAGGACACCTGCGACGTCGAGGTCGAGGCCGGCAAGCACAAAGTCATCGCCAAGAACGCAGATGGCAAAGGTGTGGACCAGGAGATCGACGTCCAAAAGGGTGGCGAAGTCGTCGAGCTCAAGGTGCCGGAGATCGTCAAGAAGGCCGATCCGGCTCCGCAGGCTGCTGCAGCGGCGCCCAACGTGTTCGTCAAGGTGGCGCCCGACAACGCCGTGGTCACGGTCAACGGACAGCCGCTGGCCCTGGTTGGCGGCACGGGCAAGGTAGCCAGCGTCAAAGCGGGCGACGCGCTCAAGATCGAGATCAAGGCCGAAGGCCACAAAACCGAGACTGTCGATCGCATGGTGACCAAGGACGAGACCTTCGAGTTCAAGCTCGAAAAAGACAAGGGAACCGCCGCTGCCACCACCCCGACCGAGAAGAAAGACGCCCCGGCCGGCCCAGGCAAGCTGACCGTTTCGGCCAAGCCGTGGGCCAAAGTCGTGATCAAGGGCAAGGAGTACGGCCTGACGCCGCAGACGATCACGCTGCCCGCCGGCAAGTACTCGGTCACCTTGATCAAAGGCACGGTCACCAAGACGGCCGGCGCCACCGTCAAGGCAGGCGGCACCGCCACCGTCAGCGTCGACATGAACGCAGAGTAGCCAACGACCGCCTCGGACCGTTGACGACCTTGGCCACCAGCCCTATACTGCCGCCCGCTTCGCGCCCCACCGGGTCGCGCAAGCGCGGCAACCGCCCTGCACCGGCGGTTATCGCGGGAATAGCTCAGCGGTAGAGCGCGACCTTGCCAAGGTCGATGTCGCGGGTTCAAATCCCGTTTCCCGCTCCAACAGAACGTCTCGATTTTGAACGGCAACCGGTCATGACCGAAGGCCGAAACGGGATTTGAACATCCCGGCGCAACCGGTGTAATCCCGTTTCCCGCTCCGGCAAGGCGGCCGCGCGCGAATGCTTGGAGCGATCGAGCGGCCGCCGCGGCAGTTCGTGGCTCGCGGCGCAACCGGCGTCATCCCGGTTCCGCTGCGCCAAGACGACCGCGCAACGACATGGCGCGATCGAGCGGTCGCTGCGCCTGTTCTTGGTGCCTGCGCGCAGTCAGTCGTACCTGGTCCGCGCAACTGGCCCGGACCTGGCCCGCGCAAGACCGCGATCCGCGCGCAGGCCCATCGATCCGGACACCAGCCGTTGCGATCCAAGCGCCCCGGTGTGCACCGCGATCGCGCCGCCCCCCTTGCGCACTTTCGGCCGCGTCACCATGCGCGGTTGCACCCCGCCTGTCGCTTTGTTAGCCTTCAAGCGGGAAAGTCGCGCCCGGCGACGGTCGTGTACTTTTCCAACCCCCGAACGGTCGTGGCTGCGAGCCGCGACCGAGACAGCCCCAGCGCACGCCATCCCCCCATGACGCTGTGGCGACGGCACGACGTGCTGGCAGTCCACCGCCCCCTTGTCGCTGTGCGCAAAGCGGCCGGGGTGCGAAGGACTGGCAACCCCGGCCGATTCCCCATCACCCAACCCGCCAGACGCGATCCCGATCTGGCGCTGCCCCCTCCGCCTGGCCCGTGCCGGCGGCTCGCGGTGATGTGGTTTTGGCATCTGGTTGCGCAGTAAGCGGAGTCGACCCGCTCGCTGACGCAACCCCGGCCTCGTCGCCGCTATAGAACTGGTCCGCACTGCCCGATCGCTGGCCTTGCAGCTGACGATCGCCCGCCGTGCGGTAGGCGCGCAGTTCGGCAGTTGCCGAGCCGCCGCTGCCGGTTTCTGCCTTGTGCCTGCCAACGACCGCGAAGCCTGGCGACGCGGCCGCTGGTCCGAGATCGGGATCCTGCGCAGCGATCCCCTGCGACCTGACCCCCCGCGCACGTCGCATCGGTTGATCCCGGGTTTGCCTTGCTCCGCCGACGTCTGCAGCGTCGGCGCATGCCGGTTCGGCCACAACAGGCCCGACCGCGGCGGCCCGAGCGGCTTTGGAGGACAGTCATGCAAAATCAGCCGCATTTTCGTTTCCGGCGCTTTTGGTGGCGTTCGGGCGATCGTTTGCCTCACGGGCACGCCGCGCCCGCGCCCGCGCCCGCTGTGGGTGATCGGCGGTTCGACTGGCGCTGGGCGATCGCGGGGGCGATGGCCTTCGGTTTGATTGCTTGCAACGAGGGCGCTGCGCCGCCGCCGGCCGCTCAGGGCGAAAAGGACGCTGCCGGGGTCGATGCCGAGTTTGGCGTCGAGACCTTTGCGCTCGCCGTGCCAGCGATCACGATCACCGATCCGCCCGAAGGCAAGTACTACTACATCGACTACACGCAGGGCACGCTGCCCGCGGTCAAAATCACCGCCAAATTCACGGTCAGCAACTACACGCTGGGCGCAGGCGCAGGCCAGATTCTGTGCTCGATCGACGGCAAGCCGCCGGTATCTGCAACTACGCTGAGCCTGGCCAACGTCGACTTCGGAACCAAGAAGGGCATGCACGTGCTGTCGTGCACGCTCGCCAATTCGGCCGGCCAGACCGAGTCGGCGGCATCGGCGCGGGTGATCGTGCACGTGTTCGTGTCGCAAGACCCGTTCAACGACGACGCCAAGAACAAGTGCACGCTTGGCACCGACTGCGACGACAGCCTCGCTTGCTCGTCGGACGCCTGCGTCGATCTGAAGTGCGTCTACAAGATCGTGCTGAACTGCTGCGGCAACAACAGCGAATGCAGCACCACCAACCCGACCTGCCTCAATCCCAACACCCTGACCAGCAAGTGCACCACCTGCTCGATCAATGCGGACTGCGACGACGGCGACGCCTGCACCAACAACGTGTGCGATCTGAGCGGCGCGGTCGGCAAGTGCTCGTTTCCCAAGATTGATCCCGAGGCGTGCTGTTTCCCAGACAACGACCCGGTCAAGGGCACCGCCGCCGGCCAGTGCGACGACGGCAAGGCCTGCACGGTCGACAGCTGCAACGTCACCTTGAAGAAGTGCAGCCACGTCAAGCCGCCGGGCGCGTGCTGCGCCGACAGCGAATGCGTCGCCACCAACATTTGCGAAGTCGGGGCATGCGTCGACCTGGAGTGCCGCTACGGCAAAGACCTCATCAACAAGCCGGGCTGCTGCGTCGCCGACAACGACTGCGACGACAAGAACGAGTGCACGCTCAACGTGTGCAGCACGACCGTCGGCCCCAAGGGCTACAAGACCTGCAGCAACCCATTTGATCCCAATATGGGCGGCCAGGGCGTGTGCTGCATGACCGCCGGCACCACCTTGGAGTGCAACGACGGCAATGGCTGCACCGCGGACACCTGCACCAGCAACAAGTGCGTACACGTGCGGGTCAAGGAGGGTGGCGGCCAGGACCTCGACTGCGATGACGACCAGATGGGCACGACCACCAAGTGCGCGGGTCCGGGCGGCGCGCCCGAGGGCGGTG
>CAXRHS010000937.1:0-2559 GCA_964230235.1 Myxococcota bacterium | reverse complement strand
GTCGCCAGCCGCGTTGGCGGTGCGCATCCAGGTCCGCGCTCGCACCACCGTGACTGCCCAGCTGACCGCCGAAGGGCCGCAGTTGGTCGTGCGCGGTGAATTGCGCGACCAGCGTGGGCAGCCGGTTGCCGATGGCAGCGTGGTGGTGTCGATTGCCACCGAGCGCGGCGGTCGCCTTGGCCAACCGGTACACACCGACGCGCAGGGGCGGTACGCGGCGAAATTCTCCCGGGTGTCGCTTGGCGAGGCAGAGCTGTACCACGCCAACATCGCGTTTTCGGGCGGTCCGCTGCACGGAGAGGCTAGCGCAGAGGTCACCGTCGATCTTGCGCGCGACCAGCCGCGCCTGGTTGTCGCCAACGCCCAGCGGTGGTGGTCGGTGCTGGCCGACGCGTGGACCGCAGAGGTGGTCGCCACTGTGTCGGGCGTTCCGTTGCCAAACGCGCCCATCTTGCTGGCGCTCAACGGCCAGCCCGCGTTGCAGTTGCGCACCGACGCCAACGGGGTTGCGCGGGCCGCTTTGCCTATCCATGCCTTGCGCAGACCGGGACCGCATCGAGCGACTGCCACGCTGGAAGCCACGCCGACGCGCAATGCCGCTGAGGTGGCCTGGAGTTTTGACCTGTTGGCCGCCGTGTCGGTCACCCTGTCGGCGCAGCAGGGCCAGGACGGCAGCGCGTGCACCGAAACCGAGTGGTGCCTCGACGGGCAGGTCACGCTGCGCGAGGCTACGGCAACGACGGCGGTGGCAGACGCGGTGGTGCAGCTTTTTGCCGAGCGCAAAGAGGTCGGCACCCTGGTTTCGGGGCCGGGCGGCAAGTTTGCGGCGGTGCTGCACGCCGACGCGCTCGCCGGTTTCGCGCACCTGCCGCAGGTCCAGTTGGTGGCGCGGGCGACCGCCAACCGGCCGTGGACTGAGCCGGGCTACAGCCAGGTGGTGGTGCTGTCGCCCACGCCGCCTGCTGGTTGGATCGAATGGTTGAGCCGTGGCGCGCTGGCGCTGGCGGCGGCGTGGATCGCGTGGCGGCTGTGGCTGGCGCGGCAGCGTGCGCAATCACAACAGGCGCAGCAGACCGCGGAGCAGGCTGGACTGGCCACCACGACCATCATTGAGGGTCAGGATCGCGGCACACCCTGTTTCGACTTGCGCGCCCGGGTGGTGCACGGCGAGTTGGGGCGACCCCTGCCCTGCCGCGGCGTGCTGACGGCGCCGGGTGGCGGCCTGCAGGTGCTGGCCGGCGCCGACGGGCCCCGGCCGGCCGCGGACCTTGCACCGGGCCGTTACCAGCTCAGCGTGACGGCCGATGAGCACGAAGCGCTGCACCTGGGGTTTGACATTCCGCACACCGGTCGGCTGGATGGCTGCACTTTGCTTCCGCATTCGTGCCGGGCGGTCGTGCGCGGCGCCTTTGCCCGCACGCTGCACAGCCACACGGGCGCGGCGATGGACTGGTCGCGCGAGACGCCCCGCAAGGTCGAGCCGCGCTGGGTCGCGCATTTGCGGCGCGGTCGAGTCGAAATCCGCGAGGCTGTGCGCGCCGTCGAACGCGCCCTGTATGGCCGGCAGACGGGCAGCGAGCAGGTAGGCGAAGTACAACGCGCAGTCGCCAAAGTGGAGGAGGCCAACCGATGAGGCGCCTCGTTTCCTGCGTCGCCTTGGTGGGGCTGCTGCTCAGCGCGGTTGCGCGCGCCGGCGTCGACTTTTCGAGCGACTCGCACGACTGGAACGGCCTGGCCGGCCTGCTCGCCGCCGCCCAGACCATCGATGTCACGGTGCAGACGGCTGCGGAGCTGGATTTTGGACGCCTGGACCGCCACAGCGTAGTCGTCCTACTGGCGCCGGAGGCGGGCCCGAGCGTCGAAAATCTCGTGGAACTCAAAGCATTTCTGGCTGCAGGCGGCAGGCTGGTGGTCGCGGACGATTTTCGCGCCGGTCGCCTGTGGGTCGCACCGTTCGGCATCGATTGGCTGGATCAGCCAGGCAGCGTGGCCGCGTACTACGATCGCAACCGCGATCTGCCGATCGTGCAGGTGGCAGCCGACACCAACGCCGCCGATACCGCTCGCCAATGGTCGGGACCGAAAAGCGCCTACACGCCGGCGCAGTTCCTGGGGCACAACCTCAAACACGGCGTGGTGCTGAATCACCCAGCGGCACTGCGCCCGATGGCGGGAGCGGCAACGGCGAGTTGGGGCAGCTACGACAGCCCACCGCGGACGGCCTGGCTCATGGAGGCGGCGCGCGGCCGCGGTCGGGTCTTGGCACTGGCGGATTCCAGTGTCCTTATCAACCAGATGGTCGCCCGCGTGTACGACAACCGCCAGTTCGCCGCCAATCTGCTGCGCTACTATTGCGTCGAGGATCGGCCCTGTATTACGCACATTGTCCCCAACCTGCGCACCGCTCGCGGCACTTTTGCGGATACGCCAGACGACAACGGTGGCTGGCGGGCGGGCCTGGATTGGCTGAGCGCGCTGTTGGCAGACCTCGCGAGCCTGCTGCAAGGCAAGCTGGTAGCGCCGGGTCTGTTGGCCGCGCTGCTGCTGGCCATCGGGCTG
>CAXRHS010000936.1:0-2125 GCA_964230235.1 Myxococcota bacterium | reverse complement strand
GCAAGGTCTGGGCCAGGAACGGCAGATTCAGCTTGCTGGCAACCGTCGAGGTCGTCAACTCCAGGCCAAACTCACTTTTCAGCCGCGCCAGCTCGTCCAGCCCCGCAGCCGCCTCCACAAAGGCGGGTCGGCCAACCGAGGCATCGTGGGTCGCGGCGTCGGCGCCGTGAATCGACACCACAAAGCGGTTGGCACCGGCCTCACACAGCGCGCGCGCGCGGCCATCGACGGCCAACCGCCTGCCGTTGGTGACCACGCCGCGGCCCGCATAGCCAACTTCGCGCGCCAGGGCCAACATGCGCGGCAGCTCGGGATGCAACGTGGGCTCGCCGTGCGTGAACATCACGGCGTCGACTGAACCGGCATGTGCTCGCAGCAGCGCAGCGATGGTGTCGAACGGCACGACCGCGGGTCCGCCGTGAAATTCGCCGTCGATCTCGTTGCGATCGAGGCAAAACCAGCAACGGTTGTTGCAGGTGAACATCACCTGCGCCTGCAAGACAGCCTTGCGGCGCAAGCTGGGGCTGGCGGCGATAGACAACACTGGCGCGGTCATGCCGACCTGGCCGGCGTCACTGCGAGGGTGGGCGCGACCGGCCTTGGGCGTCGTCGGTCGCGTCGTCGTCGGTGTCCAGGCCGGTCGTCTCGTCGTCGCTGTCGTCGCCGGGCGGCTCGCTGGGTTCGTGGTCTTGCTGGTGCGCTTCCTGCTTGTCGTCAAGCTGCGCTGGCTCATCCGGCGGCTTGTCTGCTGCGCGATCTTCGGCTGGCGGAGGCAGTGCGCCGGGCGGAGAGCTTGGCGCCGGCGCCTCTGCCGTCGGCACGCCGTGATCCGGCTCAGGCAACCGGGTATCCGGTACCTGCACCCTCGCCGCCGTGCAGCTAGCAACTGCGGTCACCATCAGGACGAACCGGAGCAAGCGCATGGAACCATCCAGCAGCGCGCGCTGCCGCGCCAAAGGGTCGCCGGGCCGCGCGCCAAAGTCAAACGCAAGCGCGGGCATCGGGTTGGCGCGGTCGCCTTGACCGTATGCAGCCGACCTGGGCACGCTACCTGCATGACCGCGCCGCTCGTATTGTTCCGCCACGCCCACTTGTTCGACCCCGCTGACGTCGGCTATTGCGATGTGCTGTGCGCGAGCGGCAAGGTCGTCGCCATCGCCAGTGCGTTGGACCTGCCGCCGGCCCATTGGCCGTGCGAAGTCGTCAACCTGGACGGCGCGCGGATGATTCCCGGCCTGGTCGATGCGCATGTGCATTTGTGCGGCGGTGGTGGCGAGGCAGGCGCGCACACCCGGGTGCCGCGGGTCGAGGTGCCGCACTTGACGCTCGCCGGTGTGACGACTGCCGTGGGTCTGCTCGGCACCGACGGCACGACGCGGACGGTCGCCGAGTCACTCGCGTGCGCACGCGCAGTCGAACACGCAGGACTGACCACCTACTGTTACACCGGCTCTTACGAACTGCCGCTGCAAACGCTGACCGGTAGCGTGCGCGGCGACCTGGTGCACAACGATCGCCTGGTCGCGGTGGGCGAACTAGCGCTGTCTGATCACCGGTCCTCGCAGCCCACCTACGACGAGTTGTTGCGCATCGCTTCCGATTGCCACGTGTCCGGCATGATGACCGGCAAGGCGGGGCTGCTGCACCTGCACATGGGCGACGGGCCGCGCGGACTTGCGCTGGTCCGGCGCGCATTGCACGAAACCGAGCTGCCGGTCCGTACCTTTCACCCGACCCACGTCAACCGCAACCGCAGCCTGTGGGCCGAGACCAAGCAGGTCCATGCGGAGCGCGGCTTGTATGCTGACATCACGGCATTTGAGGCCGACGACGATGGTTTGGACGCCGCGGACGCCATCGCAGACTGGATCGACAGCGGACTGGACCCGGCCAAGCTGACGGCCAGCAGCGATGGCGGGGGGTGCCTGCCTGTCTTTGACCAAGACGGCGTGCTGGTGCGCATGGACGTCGGCCGCTCGATGGGGTTGTCGGACGCGCTGGTCAAGCTGCTTGCACAGGGCCGCCCGCTCGCGGCGGTCCTCCCCATGTTCACACGCAACCCGGCGCGGCTGTTTCGATTTCGCGGCAAGGGCGAGTTGGCACCGGGGTCGGATGCCGACTTGGT
>CAXRHS010000935.1:0-2767 GCA_964230235.1 Myxococcota bacterium | reverse complement strand
CCGACGTTCAGGCCCGAGCCGACCAGAAACGACTGCACGGCCCGCACGCTGGGTCCGCGCGCGCCTTCCTTGAGGGTCGCGCCGCCGGTGGCGACGGTCTCCAGCACGTGGTCGCCCGAGAAAAGCGGTTGGGTCAGGCCGCCGCCGCCCGGTGCGCCCGGGTTCTGCGGCTGTTGCTGGCCCTGCTGGCCGCCCGCTGCCGGCGTGCGTTGGTTGCCTTGTGGCTGGCGTTGATTCTGGTTCTGGCTCTGTTGCTGGACTTCTGGCATGGCAAGCTCCCGGGACCGCGGCGCCCGGCGCAGGATAGCACCGACCGTCGCATGCCGTCCCGTACAGCGCGTGCGACCACTTGCCGATCTGGGGCGTTGTCGCCCCGTTGGTCGCGGCAAGGCAGATGCTGCCCCGCGCGCCGCCGCCGAACCTTGTGATCTGGATGGATTCTTGCGCCGCAATGCCCGAGGGCGCTCGCTCACCGCGGTTGGACGCGCTACCCTTGCGGCGCAGCGCAGCGCTGTCTGGAACGCCCTTGCCCCGACCTCGCCCCTCCGCGCGCCCGACCGAACGACCGCGAGCCGGACCGCTCGACCGAGAAGTCGGCACGCTGTACCGGCGGGCGCCAACCGAAGTCGCGCTGGTCTATCCCAACACCTACCGGGTGGCTGCCAGCTCGCTTGGCTTCCAAGTCGTGTACCGTGCGCTCAACGCCGCTGCGGACCTGGCGTGTCACCGCGCGGTGCTGCCCGACGAAGCACAGGTCGGCCAGCGCCCGCCGGCGGTCAAGTCGCTGGAATTTACAAAACCACTCGCCCACTACGACGCCATCCTGGTGTCGATCGCCTACGAACTCGACATTGGCAACCTCGCGATGCTTTTGGAGTCGAGCGGCATCGCAGCGCTGGCGCGCGATCGCAGCCCGGCGGCGCCGCCGGTGGTGGTCGGCGGGCCGCTGACGACGTCCAACGTGTTGCCGATCGGGCCGATTGCCGATCTGGTGGTGCTCGGCGAAGCCGACGAGGCGATCCACACCGTGCGCGGCTGGCTGGCCGAGCGACCGACCCGCGCGGCGCTAACGGAACTGGCCCGCGACGTGCCGGGGATGTGGGTGCCGGCGCTGCACGGCGACGCGGTGCCGGGGCTGTTGTCGGTGCGCGGCGACCACCTGCCGGCGCTCGGCCAGTGGCGCAGCCCGGACGCCGAGTTTGGCGACATGATGCTGCTCGAGGCCAGCCGCGGCTGCCCGCGCTACTGCAAGTTCTGCGTGGTGCGGGCCCCGGTGGCGCCGATGCGCGAGCCGGAGTTGGAGCGGGTGGTGCAGGCCCTGGATCGGCCCGAGTACGCCAGTGCGCCGCGGGTCGGTTTCGTTGGCGCGGCCGTCAGCGACTGGGGGCCGGTCAAAGGCGCGCTGCGGGCGGCCATCGAGCGCGGAAAGTCGTTTGGCATCTCAAGCCTGCGCGCCGATCGCCTGGACGAGGACGACGAGTTCGTCGACCTGCTTTACGCCGGCGGTTACCGCACCATGACGGTGGCCTCGGACGCGCCGAGTCAGCGCCTGCGCGGCAAGATGGCCAAAGGGCTGCGCGAACGCCACCTGTGGGGCGCTGCCCTGCAAGCGCGCCGGGTCGGCATGCGCGGCTTCAAGATGTATGTGATCACCGGGTTGCCCGACGAGGGTGCCGACGACATCGCCGAGCTGATCGAATTCTCGCTGCGGTTGTCTACGGTGACGCGCACCGCGATCACGCTGTCGCCGTTCGTACCCAAGCTGCATACGCCGCTGTGCGACGCGCCGTTTGAGCCCGAGGCGAGCCAATCCGCCAAGCTGCGCCACATCCAGGCCAGGCTAGGTCGGCGCGTCGACGTGCGCTTCGACTCGCCCAAGTGGGCCTGGATCGAGTACCGCCTGAGCCAGGGCGGTCAAGCCACCGGCGAGGCGGCGGTGCAGGCTGCGCGCAATGGCGGCGCGTTTGCGGCGTGGAAAGCGGCGTTTGCGGAACTGGATGCCAACGACCCGGCCGAGGAAAGGCGGGCAACGGCGGCGGCGCGCGCCCACGGCTTGTGGCCGGTCATTGGCGCGCGCTGACCGTTCCGCCGCGCCGCCTGAGCGCTACTTGCAGCTCGCGCACGTCGATCCCGCGCAAGTCTTGCCGACGGCCGTCGTGCCGGTGGCGTTGCAGCAATCGCCTTGGGTCTTGCAGGTCGCGTCGCAATAGCAAGTCTTGCCGGTCGGCTGGCCACCGCAGAAGTTGTCGCAGATGTGGCCGGTTCCGCCACCGCAGTCGCCGGGGCAATTGGTTGCATTCTCGCCGGCCTCGCACTTGCCGTTGCCGCACGCCGTGGTCCCCGTGCTGCAACCGGCGTCGATGGCGCACTGCGCGACGGTCTGGTACTTGGTCACAGCGGCCGCTCCCGCGGTGTTGGCGCAGTTCTGGGGGCAGGTGCTGTTGCCGGCGGCGCAGCCCCCGATGCACTGAATGAGCCCCGCGCATTTGGCGTCGCTCAGGCACGCCTGCAACTCTGCGGGACAATTGTCGATGACGCACTTGTTGGCCGGCGCACAGTCCGCGGGGCACGACGCCTCGGTCTCGCCGGCGCTGCACTGCACATCGCCGCACACCGCGCCACCGCCGCAGTCTTTGGCGCAATTGCTGGCGGTCTCGCCGGTCTCGCACTTGCCATTGCCGCACACCGCTGCTGCAGGGCAGTCTTTGCTGCAACTGGAACTGGACTCACCGGACTCACAGACACCGTTGCCGCACACGGGGCTGCT
>CAXRHS010000934.1:0-3472 GCA_964230235.1 Myxococcota bacterium | reverse complement strand
AGTTGTATGCCTGGTCGGCGGTCACCATCCCCGAACTGCAGGCGCTGCTGCCAAAGCTGGTCGCGAACGGCATCCACGTCGTCAGCGACTCGTCGGGTTGGACCACCGGCTATTCGTTCGGCGATGGCACCGGCAAGCCCTGCGAACTGGTCGCCAAGGCGGCGGCGCAGGGCATTGTGTGGGTGGCGGCGGCTGGCAATGAAGGCGACCACGCGATGTGGATCGGCCCCTGGCAGGATCTCGACGGCGACGGTTGGCTGGATTTTGACGGCAGCAACCGCGCCACACTCTTTGCGCAGAAAGACAGCTACGTGGGCGTTGAGCTCGACTGGGACGCCTACCCCAAGACCGACCTCGACCTCGACCTGTACGTGTGCAGCGGTGGCAGTTGGCCGTGTGCGAAAGAGGCGGTCTCGAACGCGACGCAGGATGGCGGGCAAACGCCCCAAGAGGTGCTCGACTACCAGTTTCCAAAAAGCGGTGGTGTCTACGTCGGCGTTCGCCTCAAACCAGGGGCGGCAAAGCCCAAGGGCAAGCTCGGGGTGCGCGTCGCCATCACCGGCAGCGCCAACCTCAATCCGTGGGTCAAGGCCGGTACCGTCATCGACCCGGCGCAGTGCCACGAGGCCGTGGCGGTCGGTGCCATCGCCTGGGACGATTACAAGACCGGACCCGCAGCGCCGTACAGTTCGCGGGGGCCGACCTGGGATGGGCGCACCAAGCCGGAACTCGCTGCCCCGACAGCGGTCCAGACCTCGGTGCTGGATGCGTTCGAGGGGACTTCGGCGGCTTGCCCGCATGTCGCCGGTGCCATAGCCCTGCAAATGTCGCGCGCGCAGCTGTCGTCGGCCGCGGCGGCGGCATTCCTTGTCGCAAATGCGATCCCGATGGGCAGTGCCGTGCCAGACAACACCTTTGGTTTCGGAAGGTTGGACATGGCGGCGCCCCTTGCCGGCTGTGAACGATCGTCGCCGGCAGACGCCACTTCGCGCGCGGAATCGACGGACACCGGCCTGGCCGAGCCTGCCGAGGACCCGCAATCCGATCTTGCGAGGGGTGCCGACCTGGCCGACGCCGACGCCCAAGCTGACGCAGCACCTGTCTCCACTGCGCCCGCGCCTGCGGGCAGCGGGTGCACTTCGGGCGCTGGCAGTGACAGTCTCGTGGCAACCCTGGCCGGCCTGGCCCTTGCAGCCGGCGGCTGTGGCTTGCGGCGGCGCCACCGCACGGCGGATAATTGGCGCGCGCCATTTGTCGCCCAAGCTTGAGGTGTCCGATGTTCGAAACCGCCGAAGTGGGTCACGTTATCGACAAGGAGACCTACGCCGCCGAAGTGCCGATGCTGCGGTCCGCGCTGCTCGACGCGCAGTTCGACCTCAAGCAGGCGCGCAAGTTTGCGGCTGTGGTGCTGATTGCCGGCGTTGACGGCGCAGGCAAGGGCGAGACCGTCAATCTGCTCAACGAATGGATGGACCCGCGCCATGTCGAGACCCATGCGTTCGGCGCGCCGAGCGACGACGAACTCGCGCGGCCCAACATGTGGCGGTTCTGGCGGTCGCTGCCGCCGCGCGGAAAGATCGGCATTCTATTCGGCAGCTGGTACACCGGTCCGGTGGTGCGGCGCGCTTTGGGCGCGGCGTCTGAGCCCGAGTTTGATTTGGAGGTCGAGCGCATCAACCGCTTTGAGCGCATGCTGGCTGACGAAGGCATCTTGCTGCTCAAATTCTGGTTTCACTTGAGCAAGAAAGCGCAGAAGAAGCGCCTGCAAAAGCTCGAAGCCAACCCGCGCACCCGCTGGCGCGTGACCGAGCAGGATTGGAAGAACTTCAAGCGCTACGACGACTTCCGCGCCGTCTCGGCAAAAGCCGTGCGCGAAACCGACATGGCGCACGCGCCCTGGATCATCGTCGAAGGGGCAGACGCGCGGTATCGCAGCCTGACCGTGGCCAAGACGCTGCTCGGGGCCTTGCGGGCGCGCTTGGACAACCCGTCGGCCATCCACAGTGCGCTCGCGGCGCCGCCGGTTCGGCCGATCGACGCCCGCACCATCCTCGACACCCTCGACCTGACCCACCGCACCGAAAAATCCGAGTACGAGGCGCGGCTCGAAGAACTGCAGGGCCGGCTGGCGCTGGCTGTCCGCCACCCGCGCTTTGCCAAGATGAGCGTGGTCGCGGTCTTTGAGGGCTCGGATGCGGCCGGCAAGGGGGGCGCCATCCGACGGGTGACTGCCGCGCTCGACGCCCGCCACTACGACATCGTGCCCGTCGCGGCGCCGACCGAAGAGGAGCGGCTGCAGCCTTACCTGTGGCGGTTCTGGCGGCGCTTGCCAGGTCGCGGGCGAACGGTCATCTTTGACCGCAGCTGGTACGGGCGCGTGCTGGTCGAACGGGTCGAGGGCTTTTGCTCAGAAGCCGATTGGCTGCGCGCGTTCAGTGAAATCAACGACTTTGAAGAGCAGATGCACGAGAACAACACCATCGTGTGCAAGTTCTGGCTGCAAGTGAGCAAAGAGGAGCAGCTGGCGCGCTTTACCGAGCGGCAGTCGTCGCAGTTCAAGCGCTTCAAGATCACCGACGAAGATTGGCGCAACCGCGAAAAGTGGGACGCCTACACCACGGCCGTCTGCGACATGGTGGACCGGACCAGCACCGAGATCGCGCCGTGGACGCTGGTGGCGGCGGAAGACAAGTACAGCGCAAGGCTCAAGGTCTTGGAGACCCTGTGCGATCGCATCGAAGCGGCGCTGGAAAAGAAGAAGAAGAAGTAGCGCGGGGAGCGCAGGGGCAGGGCAATGGCAGATCAACTCTCTGGTTCCCCCGGCGTATTGGGCGTCGGCGGGGTGTTCTTGCGTGCGCGCGATCCGGCGGCCCTGGGCCGTTGGTACGCCGACCATCTGGGCCTCGCCATCGATCCGGCGTGGCATGGCACCGGGCTCACCGCCAAAGATGGCGACATGACGGTGTTTTCGCTTTTCGCGGCGACCAACGACTATTTCGATCGCAGCCAGCAGGTGATGGTCAACTGGCGGGTGGCGGACCTCGATGCCATGCGCAGTTGGCTGATCAGCCGCGGCGTGCGGGTCGACGAAAAGGTCCAGTCCAGCGAATTCGGCAAGTTCGGGTGGGCCTGGGATCTTGAAGGCAACAAGCTCGAGCTTTGGCAGCCGCCCGCGGAATCGTGAGCGCGCCCCAGCCCTTCGTGCCGCCGATCGGGGTCCTGCTCGTCAATACGGGCACGCCTGCATCGACCGCAACAAGCGACGTTCGCCGCTACCTGCGCCAGTTCTTGAGCGATCCGCGGGTGATTGACCTGCACCCGCTCGCGCGCTGGCTGCTGCTCGAGCTGGTCATCCTGCCGTTTCGGCCGGCCCGCAGTGCGCAAGCCTACCGCAAGATCTGGACCGAGCGCGGCTCGCCGCTGCTTTTCCACGGTCAGGATCTCGCCGCAGGGGTGGCTGAAGAACTTCGGA
>CAXRHS010000933.1:0-3116 GCA_964230235.1 Myxococcota bacterium | reverse complement strand
TGGGGGCGGGGCATCCGCCGAGGCATCAGCGCCGGCGGTACGGCCATCGGCAAGCGCGGCACGTGGAACAGGCGCGTCGGCCAGCAGCGAACAGCCGGCGCAAGGGGTCACAATAAGGGCGAACAACACCAAGAAACGCCACAAACCGAACATGGGAACCTCCGCGGCCTGAGAGGTGGCCGCGACCAGGTGATCGGTCGGGCGCGCGAAAAACCGCGGCGCCGGTGCAAAAAAGTTTTCGCCTCAACCCAAACCGTTGTGCCTGCCCAAAGCCGCGACCTTGCAGTACGCTATCTGCCCCCGCCGCGAGGTCACCATGCGCGCCGCTTTCGCCCTCTTAGCCGTGATCACCGCCGCGCAGGTCGCCTGTGCGGCCCCGGCCGCGACCGGTCCCGCGGGCGGCAGCGACGTCGCCGGCGCCGACGCTGCACCTGCCGATGCCGCGACCGCCGACGCGGGCGCCGACAGCCCCCAGGCGGAAACCAGCGACCCGTGGGCCGGCGCCCCGGCCGACACCTGCAAACCCGGCAAGCCCTGGGACGGCAAAGGTCCCGCGTGGGTCGACCGCACCGACAAAGCGGGCCTGGCCGCACAGGGCGTCGTCGCCATTCGCCTCAGCACCGCCGATCTCGACGGCGACTACCGCCCCGAACTGTTCGCGCGCAGCATGGGCGGCCAGGGCAACCGCGAGGTCTGGGAGGCCGGCAAGCGGCGCCAGTTCCTGCTCAAGGCCAAGGCGACCGACGGCGGCGGGTTCGCCTTTGACGACATCACCCAGTCGTCCGGCGTGCTGGCAACCCGCGACGGCCAGCAGGGTCGGCAAGCCCATGTGGTGGTGTACGCTGACGCCGACAACGACGGCGATCTCGATGTGTTCGCGGGCAACTCGGTGCCCGGTGACCCCAAAAAGGACCTGTTTGCCGGCGATGCCTCCGAGCTGTTGATCAACGACGGCAAAGGCGTTTTCACCCTGACGACCGACAACCCGTTTGCCGCCAAAGACCTGCGCCGGTCGGTCAGTTCGGCGAGTTTTGTGGACTACGACCGCGACGGCAACGTCGATTTATGGCTCGGCTACACCAGCTGGCCCAGCGGCAACGGCGATCTGCCGATCCAAGACCAGTTGCTGCGCGGCGACGGCAAGGGGGGCTGGCAGGTCGTCACCGCCCAAGAGGGACTGCAGACCAAGGACTGGAAACTGCAAGCAGATGTCGAAGCCGGCACCGTCCATCGCGTCACCTGGGGCACCGCGGCCTGCGACGTCAACGGCGACGGCGCACCCGATCTTTTGGGCGTCAGCTACGGCCGGTTCTTCAACAGTTTATGGCTCAACGGCCACAAGGGCCCAAGCGACAAGCGCTTTGAGGATCTCAAGGCCGAAACCCATTTCGACCGCGACGACGACGACGACTGGACCACCAACTGGAACGCGCAGTGCTACTGCTCAGAGGTGCCGACGGCCGCCGAGTGCAACAAGGCGCCCAAGCCCGTCGTCAACTGCGCACAGCTCAAGAAGGCATTTGGCGGCAGCTACCGCTGGAACCACAGCAACGACCGCAAGCCGTTCCGGTTGGGCGGCAACACCGGCACCGTGCAGTGCGCCGATCTCGACCGCGACGGCGACCTGGACATGGTGTTCGGCAGCATCGTGCACCCCGACGTCGGGTCTTCGAGCGATCCCATGCGGATCGCCAGCAACGACGGCGGGTCATTCCCGCAGTTCGTCACCCAAAAAGGCAAGGACAATGGCTTTGCCCACACCTGGCCCACAGGGCAGGCGCAAGACGTGGGCGACATGAGCCTTGCGGTGTTCGATTTTGACAACGACGGTCGGCTCGACATCGCGGTCGCTGGCAGCGACTACCCGGGCACGCGCGCCAAGCTCTGGCAGCAGCAGCCCGACGGGCGCTATGTGGAAGTTACGGCGACAACTGGCCTGGACATGTTGCACGCCGCCAGCGTCGCCGTGGCCGATTGGGACCTCGACGGCGACTTGGATGTGGCGTTTGGCCACTCGCTGGCACGCTGCAGCTTGAGCCCGGCCGAATGCAAGAAGACCGAGGAAGTTCACGTGTTCGAGAACACAGCAGGGAACAGCGCCAATTGGCTGCGCATCGCCTTGCAGGGTGGGACTGCAAGCAACCGCAGCGCGATCGGCGCGCGGGTTTCTGTCACTGCGGGCGGGGCCACCCAGACCCAAGAATTGGGCGGCGGCTACGGTCACTTTGGGATGCAGAACGACACCGTGCTGCATTTCGGGCTCGGCGCCGGCTGCATCATCGACAAGGTGGTGGTGCGCTGGCCAGACGCCGCGGGAACCGTCCAGACTTGGACCCACGTGCGCGCCAACCAACTGGTGCGGCTCGTTCAGGGTGAGGCGGCGCCCCAGTACCCGCTGCACAAAAAGTAGCGAGCGGAGCGGGGGCGCATGGCGCAGTACCAGTACGACAAAGCGTTTTTCGCCTACACCACCGCCTCCAACGATCACAGCGCGCGGCGGGTGGCGCAGTGGTTGGGCGGCTGGCTGCGGCCGCAAAGTGTGGTCGACTTTGGCTGTGCCCAGGGGGCGTGGCTGGCGGCCTGGCAGGCGGCCGGGGCAGACGATGTGACGGGCGTCGATGGCGATTACGTGGACCGGGCGGCGCTGCGCATCGACGCCGCGCGGTTTCTGGCCCGCGATCTGGCGCAGGCGATCGACCTGGGTCGCCGCTTCGACCTGGTTCAGAGCGTCGAAGTGGCAGAGCACCTGCCCAAGGCGGCTGCCGCCGCGTTCGTTGACACGCTGTGCCGGCACGGTGACGTCGTCTTGTTTTCCGCAGCCCCGCCCGGCCAGGGGGGCGAGCACCACATCAACGAGCAGCCCTATGGTTGGTGGCGCGATCAGTTCGCCGCGCGCGGGTATCGGCTTTTCGACTGCGTGCGCCCTCAGTGGGCCGGCGATGCGCAGGTACAGGTCTGGTATCGCTACAATGTGTTTCTCTACGTCAACGATCGGGCCATCGATCGCCTGCCGGCGGACGTCGCGGCAACCCGGTTGGCCGATCGCGCTGCGGTGCCCGACATCTCGCCCTTGGCCTACAAGCTGCGCAAGGTTGCTGTGCGGGCGCTGCCGGCGG
>CAXRHS010000932.1:0-10795 GCA_964230235.1 Myxococcota bacterium | reverse complement strand
TGCCAAAGTCCAAGCTGTTGGTCTCGTTGAGATCAAAGCCGATGCCGGCGCCGATGTCGAAAAGCGAGTTGCTGTCTTCGTTGCTGGCGTCGCCTTCGCTTTTGTTGCCGGCGAACGACAATTGAGCGCCCAAGCGCAGCGACTCGCCCGCCTTGATGCCAAAGCCAAGGCCGAGCAGGTGGTTGGTCGGGTCGGCCGAGTTCTGGCCGAAACCGCTCGCGGTGTAAGGGGTCTTGCCGCCAATCGACTTGACGTTGACCACCGGCTGCCACGGCGAGCGCTTGCCGAAAATGAGCAGCACGGCGTCATCGCTTAGCGCATAACGAATGTTCATGGTGCCGTACAACGGCCCGTTGGTGGCGTCGGTGTCGACGCTGTTCTTGTACTGCGGCAAGAACTGCGGCATCTGGTAGATGTTGGCTGTGTCGTCGATGGTGATCGTCTTCTCGTTGAAGCCTGACGACGGCGTCAGTTCCACCGATCCACCCGAAAGGGCGTTGATGCGCGAGTCAGTCGCGAACGCGGGCGCTGCCACGATCCCCGCTACCGCCACCGCAGCGGCGAGCTTGTACCCAGTCTTCATGTCGGTGTCTCCGTTTTTTTGTTCGGCATTTTGCCGGGTTTGCGAGCCCGGCGGTCCAAGTGCCAGCTGTGGGCGAGCCCAGTCCGGCCAATGCGGGCGGCGTTGTAGCACAGCCGCAAAACCCGTGCAAGGATTGGCTGCGCTTGCAATTGCCTCGAATTCGCACCCATGTGCGCGCGCGATCTGGCCGCAACCCGCGGGCCATGGTAGCTTTGCGCGCCGATGATTCAGCTTTTCCACGTCTACAAGCGCTACCCCAACGGCACCGACGCGCTGGTAGACCTGACGCTGCGGGTGCGCGAAGGCGAGTTCGTGTTCCTGACCGGGCCGTCCGGCGCCGGCACGTCCACGCTTTTGCGGCTGCTTTTGGTGATGGAACGCGCGACTGAAGGGCAGATCCTCATCGGCGGGCGCAACATCCACGTCCTGCAAGAGCGCAGCATCCCGTTCTTGCGGCGCAACATCGGCATCGTGTTTCAGGACTTTCGGCTGATACCGCGCCGCACCATCTTTGAGAACATCGCGATTTCTTTGGAAATCATGGGTATGGGCGGCAAGGAGATTGACCGCAGGGTCCACCAGTTGCTCGACGGGTTGCGCTTGGGCCACCGCGCGGGTGCCTTTCCGGGCGACCTGTCGGCGGGCGAGCAGCAACGTGTGGCGATTGCGCGGGCGTTGGTCAACGAGCCGGCGATTTTGCTGGCCGACGAGCCGACCGGCAACCTCGACCCCGACCTCGGTCAGGAAATCCTGCAACTGCTCATTGAGATCAGCCGCCGCGGCACGACCGTGATCGTCGCCACCCACGATCATGGCCACATCGACCGCTACGGGATGCGCACCCTGGTGCTGAACCGCGGCCAGCTGACCGATGATCGGCCGCGCGGCGCCCCACCGACCGTCCGCCAGTCGCAGGTGGTGCCGATCCACGCTCCGGCGCACGCCCTGGCCAGCAATCCCGGCGACGACGATGCGGCGCAAGAAGTCTTGGCAGACGCAGAGGAACTTTCGTGAAATCCGGGGCCCAGCCGATCTACATGCTGCGCCAGGCCTGGCTGCTGGTGCGCGGCTCGCCGTGGCTGACCGCGGTGTCGTCGCTGACCATTGCGTTGGCGCTGACCCTGGTTGGCCTGTTGGCGATGGTGCTTTTCAATGCCAACCATTTGCTGCGCGAGCTCGGCCAGAACCTGACCCTGTCGGTCTACCTCAAGGACAGCGCGACCCCGGAACAAGAGGCCGCGGTGCGCAAACAACTGGAGGGTCACGCCGGCATCAAACGGGTCAAGGCCTTGAGCCGCGAAGAGGATCGCGCGCGCAACCGCCGACTGCTGGCGCCCGAACTGTTGCAGGGCCTGGACGAGGCGGCGATTCCGGGCCAGCCCATGCTTGAAGTCGAGATTGACGCCGAGCTGGCGTCGCGCGGAGACGTCGAGGCGTTGGTGAAGTGGACACAGGCGCTCAAGCACGTCGACTCGGTACAAGACGTCGATTTCGGTGCCGAAAAGCTGCGGCTGCTGTTTGCGATGGTTGAGATCGCCCGCACCATTGGCCTGGTGCTGTCTGTGGTGTTGCTCGCAAGTGCGATGTTCTTCGTGTTTTCGACCATCCGGCTGGCGGTGTTTTCGCGCAAGGACGAGATCGAGGTGCTGTGGCTGGTTGGGGCGACGCCGACCTTTATCCGGCTGCCGTTTCTGGTCGAGGGCGGCTTGCAGGGGTTGGCGGGCGCGGTCATCGCCGCGGGCCTCTTGGGCTTGCTCCATACCGAGCTGCTGGGGCTGGTGCGCGACGTGTATATGCTCAATGTCAACTGGTCGCTGCTGCCGCCGGGCATGATTGCGTGGTTGGTGGTAGGCGGGCCCGCCGTCGGGCTGCTGGCGAGCGCGCTGTCCGTCGGCCGCTACTTGAAGGTGTAGGCCATGCCGCGCGCGGCCCTTGTGGCGCTGGCTCTAGGCCTATTGGCCGGTCCTGCGCTCGCCAATGAACGCGCCGAGCCGGCCGAACGCGCGCAACTGCTGCAGCGCTACGGGCAGGTGCTCGAAAAGCAGCTTGGCCTGCTGCAAACCCTGGACCACATCGAACAGCACGCCGAGGAGTTGCAAGGCCAGATTTTGCGCCTGTCGGCCGAGCGGGCGCGCGCGACCGATGCGCTGCACCAAGCCGAGAAGCAGCGGGCCGCAGCGCAATTGCGCCTGGAGCAGGCGCGGCTAGCGGTCCAGGCGCGGCTGCGTGCCGTGCTGCGGATCGCGCAGCTGCCGAGTCTGCGGTTTGCGCTCTCGCACGCCGATTTCGCGGACTCGGTCCGCAAAGACCGCTTGCTGCGCCGGCTGATCGCCCAAGACAAGGCGCGCCTGGCCGACTATCGGTCGCAGCTGTCGAACCTGGAATCGCTGACCCGGGGACGCGACGCCGCCTTGCGCGCCCTGGACCAGCTGGACCTCGACCTGCACCGCCAAAAGGCCCAAGCCGAGACCGAGCGCCGCGACAAGAACGCGCTACTGGCCGAGATCGACGCCGACCGGCACATGCAGCAGCGCGCGCTCAAAGACGTTGAACTCGCGCACCAGGCGCTGACCGCGCACATTGAGGCCTTGCAGGAGTGGCACGAGCGCAAGTACACGTTTTCGATGGTGCAGGGCAAGCTGTTGCCACCCATTGGCGGGCGCATCGAAGTCGGGTTTGGCGAAATCAAGCACCCGCGCTTTGGCACCACGACGCTACACCGCGGCCTGGACCTGCGCGCCGGCAGTGGGCCCAATCAGGCGGTGCGCGCCGTGTTCTGGGGCCGGGTGGCGCATGTGGGTTGGCTGACCGGCTACGGCGAAACGGTGATCCTGGACCACGGCCGCGGCTGGCACACCATCTATGCGCACCTCGAAGCCGTCAAGGTTGCCGTTGGCGAGGTCGTCAAGTCGCGCCAGCGCCTCGCCGACATCGGCCAGACCGGCTCGCTCAAGGGGCGCTACCTGTATTTCGAGATCCGCCACAAAGGTCAGCCGGTCGACCCGTCGCTGTGGCTGCGCTGACCGTCAAACCAAACGACACTTCGCGGCCGCAACCGAGCCCTGCGGCGGCCGCCGCGCCGGCGAGGCGGCGACCCACCAAGCAAGCACGCGGGCGTTGCGGCGTACGTTCGGAACCCAAAGAACGGAGCCGCGAGTCGGCCGGCCAGGCCGCGAGCTGGCGACCCACCAAGCAAGCATTCGGTCGTTGCGGTGTACGTCCAGAACCCAAAAAACGGAGCCGCGAGTCGACCGGCTAGGCCGCGAGCTGGCGACCCACTTGGCCAGCAAACGGTCGTTGCGACTTGTCGCAACGACCTACATCAGCTTGGACTTGGCAGAAATGCTCTTGAGCACCGGCGTCACCTTCTTGTCCTTGGTCGTCAACTGGACTTCGACCTGCAACAGGTTGCCGATGATGTTCTTGGTCGCGAGGTTGTAGGGGAATTTATCCGGCGGAAATTCCACCGGATCGGACCAGGCGGCCTTCTCAAGCAGGTCCTTGCTATTGGCGGCCCGGAAGCGCATGCGCAGGGCGGTCCCCTCGGGCAGATCGGCTTCGGCGCTGACCGATTGCCAGATCTGCTTGGGGATGTTCTGGGTAATCGGATTGACCGTTACACCGCCGAAAAATACCGTGGTGTACTGACCCTTGGGCGCCGTGAAGTAATTCAAGGTGTAGCCGGTCATGTCCGAATACGTGTACGGTGAGTTGCCCACGGGCACCGACCCGACCGCCGAGTTGGTCTTGGGGTCGAACTTGGTGGTGCTGCCGTTGCCCTGGTTGACCGCCCACACGAAGCCGTCGTAGTCCAGCGCGACGCCGACGGGGTAGTTGGCGCCCGGAATTTTCGCATCGACTGTGGGCGGGTTGTTGTTGGCGTTGATCTTGGTGACCGAACTGGAGCCGTCGGCCGCCGTGTACACGAAGCCGTCGTTGCTGGTCGCCACGCCGCGGCCGCCGCTGGCGATGCCCGACACGACGGTCCAAGCGTTGGGCCCCGGATTGGCCGTGTCGAACCGCGACGCGCTGCCGCCCGACGCCACCCAAATGTTGCCGAACTTGTCGACGTTGATGCCGTAGGCGCCGGCCTTGTACGGGTACTTGGTGATGTTCTTGGTGGCAGGGTCCACCCGAATCAGTTGGCCGCAGCCCGCGCCTTGGGCCCAGATGATGCCCTTTTGGTCGATGACCAGGCCGTAGGGGTTGCAGCCGATGTTGACGCTGTCCACCGACTTGCCTTGCTGCGGCTCCAAGCGGTGCAAGTTCTTGCTGTTCCAGAAGCCCATCCATACGTGGTTGTCTTTGTCGACGCCCGCCGCGCGCGCGATGGTCGCGCCATCGGGATAGGAGATGAACTTGACGCACTCGTCGGTTCCGGCCGGCAGTACGGCTCCGGGACCAGCACCATTGGAGGTCTCGATGATGCCGTTGCCGTTCTTGTCCACGCAGTTTTTGGTTTCGGCCATGATCTTGGCCACGCCGCCGTCGCCGCGGCAGCCGACCCACACGTTGCCTTCGAGGTCCACCGAAGTTCGCGACGGGTCCTTGCAGACCGAAAAGCGACCGACTTCCTTGACGGTCTTGCAGTCGACCTTGGATACCGTGTTGTTGGGCGAGTTGGCAATCCAGATGAACTTGAGGTTGAGGCTGATCTGAGTCTGATCGAGCACCAGGTTGCCGTTGCTGATGCCCAGGCCGGTCGAGTTTTCGCTGTTCAGGTTCCACTCATTGGTGGAGCCCGCGCCGATCTTTTGCTCGTTGCAGGTCAGGTCGCAGGTGCCGCAGCTGGATTTGACGCCTTCGTCGGTCAACCCGTCGCAATCGTTGTCTTTGTTGTCGCACTTCTCGGGGTCAGGGAACACTTCGTTTTGGCACTGCGTCCAAAAGCCGTCTTTGCACTGGTGCTGACCGGCCAGGCATTGGCCCTTGCCGAGCCAACTCGGGTCGCCTGAATAGCAGCTCAGCGGCTTGCTGTTGGACGAGCACGGGCAGCCGGGCGTCCCGGCTTTTTTGCAGTCCGGGCAGGTGACGTTGAAGTTCGGGTTGCTGTCGTCGCAGTCTTCGCCTTTGGGACAACCCGGGCCGTATTCGTCGCCGTCCAGGTCTTCGATGCACACCTGGGTTGCATCGGGATCGACGGTTGCGGTGTCCTGGTCGGTGCCCGGATCGCTGTCGGGGTCGGTGCTGCCGCCGTCCTGGTCCGTCCCGGGATCGCTGTCCTGGTCGGTGGCACCGCCTCCCGTGTCCTCGTCGGTGCCGGCGCCTGCGTCTTGATCGGTGCCGGGGTCGGTGGCGTCGGTTCCCGCTTGAATCACATCGGTTCCGGTCGTGGCGGCGTCCTTGCCGCCGCCGCCGCCACTGCCGACGTCGATGGTCGAAGTACCCCCAGTGCCGCTGTCGGTGCCTCCGAAGCCCCCGCCCACGTTGCCGCTGCCGGACGGCAGCAGTGGCCCGGCGCCTGAACCGCCCGTGCCATCGTCGGTGTTGGAGCAACCGATTGCCAGGAGCGCACCAGCCAATACGGCCAGGGTCCAACGATTGCAAATCAGCGACTGCATGATGTCCTCCCCTGCGCCCGCTGCGACGCACCGCGACAATAGGCGCGGCGCGGCCCGCAAAGAGCCACTGTGCAAGGTATGGGTTTTGCCGTTGCGCGGCAAGCACAATCCGCCGTCTGCGGCGAGGTCATTGCCCTGCCATGGGGCCGATTGTCACCGTACAGACCGCAGCGATTGCGCAATGGCACCCACTTTCTACTCCTTGAATTGACTTAGTTAGATCGAAGTTTCAGCTGGCGCGTCGCTGTGCGCCCAGCCGTTGCGCGACTTTGCGCGCTGCGCTACGGTGGCTGTGGAGGTGCCATGAATTCCGCGCCCAGTCGTTCGTCTGCCGCCCTTGGCTACCGCCGGTGCGTCCCGCTTGCCGTGATCGTCTTGGGCGCGGTTGCAGTGGCGATCCTTTCAAGTTGTGGATCGTACAGCAGTTCTTCCTACGACCAGGAGGGAGGGTGGGCCGAAGCCCAGCAGGAGACCGGCGACCGGGGCGGCGGTGAAGAATTGCAAGCGACCGCTGCGGTGGCCAGCGAAGCCCGATCCGGTCCACCGCCGCGGCCGGCCTCTCGTCCTGCACCGAGCCCGCCGCGCGACTATGCCCCCTCGTCCGCACCGAGCCGCGACTACGCCAAGAAGGCCCACAGCAGCGGGCCGTCTGGCGGCCAAATGGCCAAAGGGGGCCGATCGTACGCCGATCCGACTCCACAACCGCAAAATTCGCGGCCCGGCGAGGTCAAGGGCGCCAAAGAAGTCAGCCAGCCCATGGTGGTGTATTTCGGCTACCTGCGCCTGCGGGTGCGCCGCCAGATCGAGTCGTTTGACGCGATTACCAAGCTTGCGCAAGCCGCAGGCGGCTATGTGCAGTCGCTGTCGGGCCAGACCGTGGTGGTGCGGGTGCCGGCCACCGACTTCGACGCCGCGCTGGCGCGGTTTGCCGCGGTCGGCGAAGTGCTCGATCGCCGCATCAAGGCCGTCGATGTGGCCCGCCAATTCACCGACACCGAGTCGCGCCTGCAGGTGGCCGTGCAGGCCCGCGCGCGCCTGCTGCAACTGCTGGAGCGGGTCAAGAACACCGACGAGCGGCTACAGATCTTGCAAGAAATCAAGCGCCTGACCGAGATGATCGAGACTGCCGAGGGAACGCTGGCTACGCTACGCAACCTCGCCAATTTCTTTACGATTACCATCGACGTCGAGCCGATCGTGGCCGACGGCGGCCACATCGTCCACCGCTCGCCATTTGGTTGGATCCAAGCGCTGACTGCGCACCTGGTCACGCTGAGCGAAGGCAAGAAGTCCATCAACATGGAGATGCCCAAAGGGTTCGTGCACTTTGACAAAGATGACGTGTTTCGGGCCCAAGCGGCCGACACGTCGCTGTTGCGGGTCGGCCGGGTCAAGAACGAGCCGCGCGGCGACGCCGCGTTCTGGTCGCTGGCCGTGCAGCACGAGATGGAAGGCCGCGACGAAGAACTGGTCGAGCAGCGCACCATCGGCGCCCTGCAGGTCCGCGTGTGGCGCAACAAGGACGTGCGGCCGCGCTACTACGTCGTCGGCACCGTCACGGCCGGCGACTACGTGTACGCGCTCGAAGTATTTCTGCCGAGCGAGACCGCGTGGAACCAGCACAAAGCCGCGCTGTGGCAAGCGCTGGCGACCCTGGAGGTGGCGCCGTGAACGCTGGCCTGGCCCCCGATTTTTCGAAGTCACCTGCTCCATTGCAACGGGCGCGGGCACGTCGACGCATTGATGCACTGGCAGCTCTTGCGTTGGCCGTGGCGTTGCCGGCGATCGCGTTCGCGCAAGAGGGCGAACCTGTGCGCGCAGCCGCACCGCCCGCCAAAGCCCCCGCCAAACCGGCCGACCGACCTACCGGCGACCAGGAGGCGGTCGACGGCGATCCCGCGGCGCGCAAAGCTGCCGAAAAAGAGGCCAAGCCGACCGTGCCGCGCTCCACCAACCTGACCGCGACCCTGGTCGTCAAGGTCGTGCACCCCGAAGAGGTCCGCAAGGCCGCCATCGAGCGGGCGCGCAAGGCGGGTGGCTGGGCCATCCTGGTCACCGATACCGACCTGCACCTGGAAGTGCCGCAAGACGCGCTGGCGGCGACCGTCGAAGACCTGGCCGCAGCCGGTATCGTGCTGCAAAAGTCCTTGCAGCGTGTGGATCTGACCGAGCAGATTGCGCAAGTGCAGGCCCGGCTCAAGAGCAAGCGCGAGATTTTGGAGCGCCTGCGCAGCTTCTTTGCCGACTCGGATACCCACAGCACCTTGCGCATCGAACAGTCGATGACGCAACTGGTCGTCGAGATTGAGCAACTGCAAGGCGAACTCAACGTCGCGGAGTCGAGCGCGCGGATGGCGCACGTGCAGGTCAGCTTTCAATACCACCAGAAGCAGCGCATCACCTATGTGCGATCGCCGTTCGAGTGGCTGAACACGCTGGACATCGACCGGTTCGTGGCGGAGTACTGATGAAGACGCTAGCCGCCCTGGCGCTGCTTGCCACGCTGTGCGCGTGCGCGCCGACCTACACCATGACCGCGCCCGACGGCTTTGTGCGCTACGAAAAGCGCAAGGGCCTGGCCTTCATCACGGCCGACGGCGTGCAGGTGCGCAGCCGCACGGTCAAGAACTATCCCAAGGCCGACCTGGCGTTCTGGGCAGATGCGATGGAACGCCACCTGGTCGCGCGCGGGTACTTGCTGCACGGCAAAGCCTGCTTCAAGACCGCCAACGGCCGCGATGGCTGCACCGCGGAATTCGTGCTGCCCCACGGCGGCGAAGACTGGGTGCTGGCCGAGACCCTGTTTGTGCACGGCGACCAGATCGCATTGGTCGAGGCGACCGGCCCGTTCGAGCGCTACAAGAAGTCGGCGCCGGCCATTGCCAAAGCGCTGCTGTCGTTTGAGGTCGCTGACTAGGTGCCAGGCTGCAGAGGGCTGCTCCGCCGCTCCGCGCGCCTACACCTGCCGCGATGCGCTGCGCCGCCGCATGGCTACCGCCGCAGCCGCCGCCAGGGCCAGCCACCATCCCCCAAACGCCGTGCCACCGGTGGCTTTGCAGCCGCCATCGCTTGCCGTCTTGGGTGGCGTCGCGGTTTGGGTAGGTCCGTCCGCGGCCTGGTCGCCTGCCGCCGCCGTTTCTGCCGCCGCACGGCCGCCATCTCCTGCTGCATCGGCTGCAGCGTCGACCACCGGCGCAGGCAGGCAGCCAGCGACCTCGTCCAGCGTGCCGACGCACAGGCTGCCGCGAATGCTCTCGCCACCTTGGGCGGTGTTGACGACAACGACGAACACCTCGTCGGCGGTGGCGACGTCGATGGGCGGTACCGCCTTGGCCGGCACGTGGGTTGACCACTGCCACGGACTGAAACCGTCGCCAATGCGAGCGATGAGGCCCACGCGAAGCGCGCTGGGGTCGGTCTTTTCGGCCAGCGCTACGGTCAGGTGGGTGCGGCCCTTTGGGGCAAAGCGCAGGTACTGGCTCGACGCGTAGAACACCCTCAGGTCGTCGTCGCGGTAGGGTAGCGCCGCGGCCACGGGGGCCACCTTGGGGTAGTTGGCTGCCTTGGCGTAGCCGCGACTCGGATCGGCCCACGCGCCGGTCAGCAGATTCCACGCCACAAAAGTTGTGTACTCGTCGGCAAAAGTCGTCTTGTGGTCGCGCTTGAGCAGCGCGGCCAGCGCTGCAAACCACCCGGGGTTGGCCACGCCTTGGGCGCCGTCCTGGCAGTCTTTCCACAGTTGCAGGACGCTGGTCGCGCCAAAACGCTCGCTCAGGAACTGAAAGAACAGCGCCGACCCATAGCTGAAGGCGTCGACCGGCCCCAGCATGGGCTTGTCGAGCGAGCGGTCCGGGTGCTTGAGGAAGCCGGGCAGGAACTGTTCAAAGTCCTGCAACGAGGGATCGAACTGTTCGGTCGCCCACACCGCCGAGCCCTCGCTGAGAATGCCGCCCTGCTTGGCATCGTAGCCCGCCTGCACGGCATGAAAAAACTCGTGGCTCGCCAGAATGCGGTTGGCGTAGGCGACCGACGGGTAGTTGTAGCCCGAAAAATCGTTCTCCTGCACCATGTAGCCCGCGCACTTGTCGCCAGTGCAGGTTTCTTGCGCAAAGTGGCCATCGGCCTTGCCGGCGAAATCGAGCAGGTAGACGTCGAACCGGCTGTCGCCCCCCGCAGTGCCATCGGGCGGCGGTGGCGCGAATCCCAAACTCGTATAGAACGCCAGAACTTGCTCGTAGGTCTTGGCGAGGTTCTCGACGTGGTCCGGCACACCACTGGTGTCGGCGTCGAGCGACAGCACCGAATGTGGGCCATTGCGGGTGAAATGCAGGCGAAAGTGGCCGGCCGCCGACGCATGGCTTTCGACCACGTCGCCGGGCGCAAACTTGTACAGTTCGCCCGGCAGTGGCTTGTCGGGCCGGGCCACTGCGCCACCCGCGACGGCGAACGCAACCAGGGCGACCACCACCGGCAGCGCGCGCACCGCCCGCGGCAGGCTGGGCGGCGTCATGGCGACAACCACGCCCACCGCAAGCGCATCTTGGCGCCTGCAGTGCCCGGGGGCACATTGCCGCTGGCGTCGCAGTTGGCCTGCGCGTCGGCCGGGTAGTAGCCGTCGACCGTCAGCTTGAGGTGGCGGCCATCGGCCAGC
>CAXRHS010000931.1:0-3519 GCA_964230235.1 Myxococcota bacterium | reverse complement strand
GTGGTACCGCAGCGTTGCAGCGCGAAGACACCCTGGTGCAACTGCGCGCCCGCCGCGTGCCGGTGGTGTCGCTACCGAACACCCAAATGATGGCCGGCATGGCCAGAAGCTGGAACACGCACCCGCTCAAGCGCTTCAAGGACGCGAGCGTCTTGACGGCCGTGGGCAGCGGCTGGCCGACATGGACGGCATCGTCTCTGTCGGGCGAGTTGGAGGCCGTGTCGCGCAACCTGCACTGGCGGCTCGACGACCTGCGCAACGCCACCACGCGCGCGGTCGAAGCGGGCTTCATGGCGCCGACGCTGCGCTTTCAGCTCGCCCGCACGGTCGAAATCTGGCGCCACCGGCCGTTGGTGCAGGCGCAGGCCAAGTCGGGCGGCGATCCGTTTGCAATGTAGCCGACGGCGGTTCGCCGCATGCCGGGCCGTCAGGCGACGCGCAAGGTAGCGTCCCCAACACCCGCAACGGTCAGGCGCACTTCCGCGGGGCCTTCGATGGCCGCAGCGGCAGTTGCAGCGCCACTGAGTACGACGCTGCCAGCGGGCAATTGCAGGCCATACGCGGCCGCCAGGTCGCCCAGTTGCAGCAGCGACACCACGGGATCCCCAGAAATCTCGGCCGAGCGACCGATAGCTGCAACCGCGCCATTGAGCGTCATGCGCAGCTCGACGTCGCGCACGTCGAGCCCAGCCGGGTCTGCCCAGGCACCGATTGCGAACCGAAAGGAGCTGCTGTTGTCGGCCACAACATCGGGCAATGAGAAATACTTGAAGCCCACATAGCGAGAATCGAGCACCTCAAGCGCCGCTGCAACGCCGTCGACACAGTGCCAGGCCTGCTCGCGCGTCATGCCGGCCCGCAGCGGTTGCGACAGCCGAAACGCGATTTCCGGCTCTACTTTGCAGTGGATGGCTTCACCGAGGTCAAACGACCCGCCGTCGGCTACCTGCATGGCATCGGTCAGCACGCCGTACACTGGGGCGTCCAGGCTCATCTGCCGACGCTTGCCTTCGCTGGTCAAGCCCATCTTGAAGCCGACCACCCGTTCGCCGTCGCGCTGGCGCAGACCAATGCCGATGGC
This sequence comes from Myxococcota bacterium, assembly GCA_964230235.1. GTDB lineage: Bacteria > Myxococcota_A > UBA9042 > UBA9042 > UBA9042 > SXRM01. The sequence goes on along the minus strand of CAXRHS010000931.1, from coordinate 2,438 downwards.
TTGGATTTCATACGCCTGCGCCAACGACAGGTCGGGGCAGTCGGCCGTCAAGCGCGCGGTTTCGCGCCGGCCTTGCCGTGCCGCGTGCAGGCGGCGCGCCAATTCATCCAGATTGACCACCGGCGCGACTACTCGCAAATCGTGCAGGCCCCACCCGCGCAGCCCTTGCACTGGGTCTGGTAGGTCGCCGGGCTGCACAAAATGACGACGCCGGTGCCGGTCGCGCACTTCAGACCAACGGTACTGTTGAAGGCGTGGGCGCAGCCCGTCGCTGCATTGCAGGTATCCGTGGTGCAATTGCAGCCGTCGTCGCAGTTCTTCTTGGTCAAGCCTGGCACGCACTTGCCGGCCGAGCAGGCGTCGCCGACCGTGCAGGCGTTGCCGTCCGAGCAGGTCGTACCGACCAGGTTGGTCAGCACGCACTTGCCGGCCGCGTCGCAGGCGTCGCTCGTGCACACGTTGTTGTCGTTGCACGGCGTCTGGGGGCCGGGGTTGCACTTGCCGTCTTTGCAGGCGTCGCCGACGGTGCAGTTGTTGCCATCGCTGCAGACGCCACCGGTGGCCGCCGTGAACACGCACGACCCGGTCTTGCCGTCGCACTTGTCGCTGGTGCACGGGTTGTTGTCGTTGCAGGCGACCGCGATGCCCCCTCCGCATACGCCGTTGGTGCACTTTTCGCCGGTCGTGCACAAATCGTTGTCGCTGCATTGGCCGATGCTCAGCTTGACGTTGAGGCACAGGCCGGTCGATGCGGTACACGAGTCGATGGTGCACGCGTTCTTGTCGTCGCAGTCGGTCGCGGTGCCGCCGACGCACTTGCCAGCGACGCACTTGTCGCCCGCCGTGCACTTGCTCAGATCGTCGCATGGCGCTGCGTTGAATGGGTTGCTGCACACACCGGTTGCCGCATCGCACTTGTCGTCGGTGCAGACGTTGGAATCGGCACAGGGCTTGGCCACACCGGCTGTGCACTGGCTCGCTTTGCACAGGTCGCCAATCGTGCACTTGTTGCCGTCCTCGCAGCCGATGGCGTTGGCGGTGTTGACGCAGCCCGTCGCCGCCGCGCAGGTGTCGGTGGTGCACACGTTGCCGTCGTCGCAGACCTTGGTGCCGGTGCCCACGCACTTGCCCGACAAGCAGGCGTCGGTCACGGTGCAGGCGTTGTTGTCGCTGCACACGCCGGCGCTCGGCGTCGCCACGCAAGCTCCGGTCAGGGTGTTGCAACTGTCGGCGGTGCACGGGTTGCCGTCGTTGCACGCGGTCTGCTTGCCTGCCACGCAGCTGCCGAGCCCGCACACGTCGCCGACGGTGCAGGCGTTGTTGTCGCTGCAGGGGGCGGTGTTGTTCGCAAAGGCGCAGGTGCCGGTCTTGGGGTCGCAGCTGTCGGTGGTGCACACGTTCTTGTCGTTGCAGACGACTTTGCTCAGGGCAACGCAGGTGCCGCCGCTGCAGACGTCGCCGCTGGTGCACAGGTCGTTGTCGGTGCACGCCGCCGCATTGGCGTTGAACTTGCAGCCCGTGGTCGGCTGGCACACATCGTCGGTGCACGGGTTCTTGTCGTCGCAATTCAAGACCGCGCCGGTGCACTTGCCGACCACGCATTTGTCGCCGCTGGTGCAGGCGTTGCCATCGCTGCAGGTGGTGCCGTCGAGCGCCGCGTACGTGCACTTGCCGCCGGTCGACGACAGCAGGCAGCTGTCCGTGGTGCACGGGTTGTTGTCGTTGCACTGGGCCGGCAACGTGCACGCGCAGGTCGCAAGTGGCTTGCCGGCGCACACGCCGTTGGCGCAGGTGTCGGTGCCGGTGCACGGGTTGCCGTCGTTGCAGGTGCCGGTGGCGGGCAAAGTCAGGCACTTGCCGCTGGTCGGATCACACTTGTCGGCGGTGCACACGTTGTTGTCGTTGCAGTCGGTGGTGGTCTTGGGCACGCATTTGCCCGCTGCGCACGCCTCGCCCTGGGTGCAGGCACTGCCGTCATTGCACGGCAACACGTTCGGGGCATTGACGCACAGACCGGTGATGGCGCTGCACGAGTCGTCAGTGCAGCTGTTGTTGTCGTTGCAGTTGGTCGGCTTGCCAGCGCACACGCCAGCGCCGCAGGTGTCGGTCTGGGTGCACTTGTTGCCGTCGTCGCACGGCAAGACGTTGTTGACGAACAGGCACTTGCCAGTCGCTGCGTCGCAAGTGTCGGTGGTGCAGGGCTTGCTGTCGTTGCACACGACGGCCGGTTTGCCGCCGCAGACGCCCAGGGCGCAGACGTCACCAGTGGTGCACAGGCTCTTGTCGTCGCAGGCCAGGGTGTTCGCGTTGTTCAGGCACTTGCCGGTCTTGCTGTCGCACAGGTCGGTGGTGCAGACGTTGTTGTCGTCGCAATTCACGCTGGGCTTGCCGACGCACTTGCCGAGCACGCACGCGTCGCCGCTGGTGCACAAGTTGGC
>CAXRHS010000930.1:0-18246 GCA_964230235.1 Myxococcota bacterium | reverse complement strand
CGACCAGGGCGGCCAGCTCGGCATTTGGGGCCCCAGTTGGGGGGCGAGCGCGTGGTCGCCACTCATCGCCGATTTTGACCTCGATGGCCTGGACGACCTGCTGCTGGCGGTCGCGGTCAACATGAGCCCTGAAGAACTCGCCGACTTCGTGTCCTACTGTGGTCAGACCACGGGCAAAATCAATCCCTTTCAGGGCAAGCCCAGCATCGATGTGCTGTACACCCACGGCAAGGGACCGGCGCTGCAGGCGTCGGCGATGCCAAACGGCAGCTACGCGCATGGGCTTTTCGTGGATCAGCGAGCCATCGACCTCGACGATGACGGCGACCTCGACGTCGTGCAGACCCGACCGGGCCCAACCATGATGCCGTCCGCGCGGGTTCGCATCTTGCGCAACGACTTGAAGACAAAGGGCAACTTTATTCGCGTCGTCGTTGACGGCAAGGGCCAAAACCGCGACGCGCTCGGCACCCGCGTACTGGCAAAGGTCAATGGCGTTTTTCGCAAGCGCTGGCTCAACGGCTCCGGCGGCTGGGGTGGTTCATCCACGCGGTTTGCCCACTTTGGTCTCGGAGAATCAACCAAGGCCACCGACGTTGTCATTGCCTGGCCCGATGGCACCACCACGTTGCTGGGCGATGTGGCGACCGGCACGACCATCAAGGCGGTGTGGAAGTAGCAACACCAGTCTGGCCCGCGTCCTTGGCGCGCAAGTCGCCTCATTGTCGGCTCCGGGGCAGGTGCGAACCGATTCGTCAGGCTCCGTTGGTGGCGAGGTCAACGCGGGTCGGCAGCGCCTGCGTTGACCTGGCAGGCGTGCGCACCTCGCAATCGGCGTCGCAGGGTCCGGTGACCGCGCCGCGCGCAGCCCCTGCCAAGCCAAAGCCGCGGATCACGCCAGGCCGACGTGCGTGGCGAATCAGCCAGCCACGGGGACCATCAACTCGGCTTTTGCGCGGCCCCTGCTGGCCCGCGCGCGGTTGGCCATGCCATGATGGCGGCCGGTGCCAACGCAGCCGAAACGGGCGTCGATGATCCGGGGCTTCTTGCAAATGGTGGTGCTGCTGGCCTTTGCGGCGGCCGGGTTTTCTGCCGTTCGCCTCGTTCGCACCGACCGCCAACCCGAACCGCCAGCGCACGCCGACATCGCAGGCTTGCGCGCCGGCCAGGTGGTTGCAGTCTTTGGTGGCGACGCGGCCGCCCTGGTCGGTGCCTGCCAGCAAGCCGTGACGCCTGGCGGCCGGGTCGTGCATGTGCACCAGGCGATCGCGCGGACATGGCCTGCCGAAGGGCCCTTCGATGTGGTGGTGTTGACGGATCTGCCCATCGATCCGACACCCCTGTTGGCACAGGTGCGCGCTTCCCTGCGGCCAGACGGCCGTCTCGTGGTGTTGCCGTCGCGGTCGCCGGCGCCATTGGACGTTGGTGCGGGCTTTGCGCAGGCCTATCAGCGGGCGGGTCTGCCTGACGCCGAGCCCGGTGATGCGGCGTTGCGGCATGCGCTGGACGCACGCTTGCAAGCGCACACGCGGACGGCACTGGCCGCGTGGCAGGCCGGGCCGCTGCCCGAGGCGCAGCGCGCGACGTTGCTTGCCGACTTGAATCGCATTATCGGCGACCGCACCCTCATTGCGGGGCTGAACGACAGGCTGCACGCGGCCGGCGCCGGCATCGCCCAGCAGCTGGTTGCCCGGTTGCCGGTCATAGAGGCGCGCCTGCTGCAATGGTTGGTGTTGACCCACGACGACTTGGGCGTACTCGATCCGCAAGGACCGCCGCTCGATGCCGCTCAGACGCGCGCGCTGCGGACGATTCACCGCTTGCTGCTGACGCCGCTATTGGGGCCGATGGATCTGGCCGGCGACCGCCTGCGCGGCGATCCCGTGGCGCAGCAGACCCGGATCGAGGGCGCGGGCTTTCGGCGCACGCAGGTGACCCAGCCCGAAGGCGTTTGGCATTTCGCCGTCGGGGCTGCGCCATGAACGTGTCGCCCCTGGCCACCGCTGGCGTCGGCCTGATCCTCGGCGTGGCAATGGGCAGCGCATGGCCGGTGGAACGTCCGCATGTGCCGCGCGCAGCCGACCCTACCAGCTATGGAACCGTTGCGCCGTCGCTCGCGGCCGAGGAGCGCGATCGCTCGCTTGAGCTCAAGGTCGCCGCGCTTGAGCATCCCGTCCGCGACCGGCAGTTGCCGCCCGACGTCATCCTGCGCGAAATTTCTGTCAAACCGGGGCAAATCGTTGTCGACATCGGTGCTGGCACCGGCCGCCTGAGCCTGCCCATCGCCAGAGCGCTGCAGGGCAGTGGGCGCATCTACGCCACCGACGTCGACCCGCGGCTGGTGCCGGTCTTGCGCGAAAAGGCCGCCCGCGAAGGCCTGACCACGCTGCAAGCCGTGCTGGTTCAGCCCGGTTTCGACCCCTTCTACCGCGGCGTGGTCTTTGATCGGGTGTTGCTGTGCAGCGTGTTTGAATACCTGCAAGCCCCTAGCGCGTTTTTTGCCGCCCTGCGACCCTCGCTGCGGCCGGACACCGGTCGACTCGCAGTGCTGCAAGGCCACAGCCACGCGCGCTTTTTTCCAACCGACTTCAACGTCAGCTTTCTGCGCGCGCGCTTGCTGGCCGGGGGTGAGCGGTCGCCCGTGCTCCAGCGCTTGCGGCCAGACGTGCGCATGCGCTTGCAGGCGCTCGCGGCTGACGGGCCGATCGACGCGACGCTGGCCACCGACCTCGCCGCCGAGTTTGACCAACTGCTTGCCGATCCGCGTCTTTTGGCCGAGTTGCTGTGGCAGGACGACCCCGTACTCGGTTCGGGAGCCGCATGGCTGCAAGCCATCGCGAGCGACGATCGCGCGTTGCTGATGTGGATTCACAACCACTTTGACGAGACGGGTCTGTGGGAAGGCCGGCGAGCGCCGCAAGGTCCGGTCGAGCTTGCCGCTGTGCGGACGGCGGTGTGGACGGCCTTGTTGCCCTATTTTGCCGAGACGCTGCCGCGCGAAGTCTACCCGCGCGGCATCTACCTGACTGCGGCCGGCATCGCCCGACGGCTGCAGGCGGTCGGCTACCGGTTCGTCCACACCGTCGCCGACATGCCGGGGCACGATTTTCTGATCTTCGCGCGTTCCGACTGACAGCGTCGATTCGAAAGTCCGAATTGGTCGGCATGGGCGCTAGATTTGCCTTGCCTGCTCAGCGGTTCGCCTGCAAGGCGTGAACCCGCAACCCACCCAGCGAGCAATGCAACCAACGCACGCATGCTGGGGACATTGGACGTTTGCATCGGTGGTGTGGCGAACTGGGAAACACCCGCGCGACCGGCAGGGGCGCAAAGGGCCTGTAAAAGAACAAGTCAATCGACACGTGCGCGGAGCGGAGCGGCGAGTCGACTTGCAAAGTCGCGAGCTTGCGACCCACCAATCACGCAGTGGGCCAACGTAGAAAATCGAGTCGATTTTTTACGGGCCCGCAGCGTAGCGGCGAGTCGGCCTGAGGCATCCCGGCTTTGCGACCTGTCAGGCGAACGCTGGCGGCAGGTAGGCAGTCGCGTCGGTTCTCTACGCGCCCTGAGCGCCGATCGCTACTTGCACATGAACACAAGGTCGTCGACGTAGGCCTTGAGCGTCTTGTTCTGCGACATCGCGGAGGTGCCGATCGTCAGCACGCAGTCCTTGCCAAAGTACATGCTGTCTTCGATCTCGCCCGTAAAGGACTGCCACCCAACCGTGCTTTCGCAGTGCTGCGACAGCGCAAGGCTGGTTGGCGTGTTGCCCTTGGGCGGTTGCGCAGTGGTGCTGGGCTGGCCAGCGTTCTTGCCGATGCTGCACCGGAAAGACACGCCCGAGAAGGTATTTTGGCCCGCGGCGTTGACCGGGTCCGGGCAAGAGGCTGTCTGCAAGAACAGGTTGAGGTTGTAGCTGAAGCTCATGCCGGCAATCGGGATGAAAATCGGCAGCTTGGTCGACAGCAGGTTCTGCGTCATCGTGGTCGGCTGTCCCGGGTTCGGGTACCCGTTGAATGCCGAGTACTTGCCCGACTTGGCCTGATCGGTCGCCAGGGCCCAAGGCTTCCACACGGTCGGCTGGCCGGCCGTGGTGGTCCAATGCTGGCTCAGCGTGCCGGTATCAAAATCGGTGAAGAAGCACGCGTACTGGCACTTGCCGGCCACCGCGATGTCGTCGATCTCAAACAGGCCCTTGGACGTCGACGCAAAGCCGGTGACCACTGAGATTTCAATGTCGCTGGTGATGTTGGCGGGCAAGTCCACGGCCACTGTGATCCAGGTCGCCTGCGCGTTGCAGCGGCGGTACACCTCTTTGCCGGCGACCTTGACCACCAGGTCGTCGTTGCCGCAGCCGGCGTCGCCGACAGTCGGCGCGCGCATGGCGAACCAGAACTTGTCGCCCGTCTGCGCCGCGATCTTGGGAATGGTGATCTTGGCGGTTTCCTGCTTGCCGCTCGACGGCGCGCCGGTGTAGCTGGCCTTGAGGTAGCCCACGCCAGAGTGGCCGGCCGCCGCCGCCGCGACAAAGTTGACGTAGGTCGCGGCAGTCGACTCAAAGCGCCACGGCTGCGGAATGGTCAGCGCCACCAGATCCACCGGATCGGCCTCCGGGTCCTCTTGCTGCGGCTCCAACGTAACGCCAACGCATCCGGGGCCGCATGCGCCGCTGAGCTTGACGCTGTCGATCTGGATAGTGCCCTTGGACTGGGCGTCGGTGCGCGCGAGCGCGACAAACTCCAAATCGACCGGCATGCCCGAGTACTTGGCCAGATTGATCGAGACCTTCTGGTACTTGCTGCCCGGCAGCTTGTCCTTTTGCTGGACGTCTTCGCACTTCTCCCACGCGGTCACGCCGTTGATGCGCACCAGCAAGTCGTCGCCGGTGCAGCTTTGCGTGCCGAATTCGGCGGCAAGGTAGAACTCCAGCGTGGCTGCCGCGCTGTCGGCGACATACAAGCGACGGTGGCGCAGCGACGCCATCACCGTTTGCGGCGGATCGGTGCCCGAGATCGGACCTTTCCAGGTCACCTTGTAGCTGCCCGTGCTCGCGAACGGCGTCTCCGTGGTGTGCACCCACTGCGCAAACGTCGAGTCCGTCGAGTCCGTGGCCCAGCCGGGCGGCGCGGCGACGTCGAACTTCTCGTCGACGCAAGTGGTGCAGCCGGCGATCGGCGTGTTGACGCACTTGCCGGCCGTGCACGAATCCAGGGTGCAGTTGTCCTTGTCGTCGCAGTCCTTGACCTTGCCCCCCGTGCACTTGCCGTTGGCGCAGGCGTCGGCCTCGGTGCACTTGTCGTTGTCGTCGCAGTACACGACCTTGTTGGATGTGCAGATGCCCATGTTGGTCTTGGGGTCCATGACCGTGCAGACATAGCCGGTCGCGCACGGCACCTTGTCCGGCGTGCAGTCGACCGGCGGATTCAGCGGCGGGTACGACTCTTTTGGTGTCGCTTCGCACTTGAAGCTGTTGTCGCCCGTGGACTTGCACGCCGCGTCCGCGCACAGTCCGGCCAGCGCCACGCAGGTCTGGACTTCGCCAGCCTCGCAGAAGCCCAGTTGGCAGGTGTCGTTGACGGTGCAACCGTTGCTGTCGAAGTTGCACGGCGTGTCGTTCTTGGTTGGCGCGTTGTCGCACTGGTACGTGGTCGAACCTGACGGTACGCACAGCGCGGCCAGGCACTGCGACTTTGGTGCTTTGGGGTCGCTGCAGTCGATCTTGGCGCCCGCCACACACTTGCCAGCCTGGCACTTGTCGTCCTTGGTGCAGCCCGACATGTCGGCGTCGCACACCGCGCCGTCTGGTTTCGGATCGCCTTGACAGGTGTACGTGTCGGCGCCGGTTGGCTTGCAGATGCCTTGTGAGCAGCCGGTCGTCACGCCCAGGCAGTCGACCGCCTTGCCCGGCTGGCACGCGCCGGAGCCGTTGCACACGTCGCCCTGGGTGCAGCCATTGTTGTCGGAGTTGCACAGCTTGCCCTTGTCGGCAAAGCCGATGTCGCAGAAGCCCGACGACGGGCCGGTCGACTTGCACACGCCCAACTGGCAGCCGTCGGTGCTGTTCTTGGCCGAACAGTCCATCGGTTTGCCCGCGGTGCACTTGCCGGTCTTGCACGCATCGCCAATGGTGCAGCCGTTGTTGTCCGCTTCGCAAGGCAGGTCGTCCTTTTTGGGCGCACCGATGCACTGGAAGGTGTTGGCACCGCTCGACTTGCACGCGCCAACGGCACAATTGGTGCTGGCGGACTGGCAGTCGGGTGGCGCGCCCGGCACGCAGGTGCCCGCGTTGCACTTGTCGCCCTCGGTGCAGCCGTTGTTGTCGGCATCGCACGGCTTGGTGTCGTTTTGCGGCTTGGGTATGCAGGCACCCAGGCCGCCGTTGCCGGCCTTGTCGCACACGCCGGTTGCACACGTGTTGGTCAGTTCGCTGCAGTCGTGCGGTAGCGTGCCGGGCTGGCACTTGCCGGCCTTGCAGAAGTCGCCGTCCGTGCACAGCTGCTTGTCGTCGCAAGCGCCGCCGTCCGCCACGTTGGCGGTCACACATTGGAAGGCGTTGGCGCCCGTGCTCTTGCAACTGGCCGCCTGGCACTCTTTGGCGACGCCACTGCAGTCGACCGTGGTGCCGGTCACGCAGGTGCCGAGCGAGCAGAAATCGTTGGCTGTACAGCCGTTGGCGTCCGCATCGCAAGACGGCGAGCCGTCTTTGGGCAGCGCCACGCACTTGAACTCGCCAAGCTTGCCAGTCTCTTTGCATTCTGCATTGTTGCAGGCGTTGGCGAAGTTGCTGCAGTCGGCCGGCGGGCCCGACTTGCACGCGCCGCCTAGGCACGCATCGTTGACCGTGCAGCCCAGCCCGTCTTCGCACTTGGCGCCGTTGATGGCGTCCTGCATGACGCACTGGCCGGTCGGCGGCTGGCAAGTGTTGCGTTTGCACGCGGTGTCGTTGGTGGTTTCGCACACGGTGGGGGCGGCGTCGAAGTAGCAGGCTTTCTTGCCGGCGGCGCCGAGCTTGCAGGTGTACTTGCCGTCGCACTTGTTGTTGTTGTCAAACAGTTCGCAGTCCTTGTCGACCGCGCACAAGCCGCACGACACGGTGCCGCCCTGGCAGTTGCCGCCCAGGCACATGGTGTCCTTGGTACACGCGTCGCCGTCGTCGCACGGCGTCTTTTCGACTGCGTCGGTGGTCACGCAGCCCTTGAGCGGGTTGCAGTCGTCTTTGGTGCACGGGTTGTTGTCGTCGCAGGTCTTGGTCTTGCCGACGCATTGGCCCTTGTCGCAGACATCATCGGTGCACGGGTTCTTGTCGTCACAGGTGACCTTGGTGTCCTCGCCGGCCAGAAACACGCACCCGCTGGCTTTGTCGCAGCTGTCGATGGTGCAGCCATTCTTGTCGTCGCACAGAACGTTCTTGCCGACGCACTTGCCCGCCTGGCACTGGGTCTGATCGGTGCACATGTCGCCGTCGTCGCACATGGCGCCATCCAACACGCCGTGCTGGCAGCCCTTGGCTTTGTCGCAGGTGTCGGTGGTGCACGGGTTGGCGTCGTCGCAAGTGTTCTGCTTGATCTGGCAGCCCTTCTTGGGGTCGCAGGCGTCGTTGGTGCACACGTCGTTGTCGTTGCAGTCGATGTTCAGGCCCGTGCACGCGCCGCCCTTGCAGTTGTCGTTGAACGTGCACAAGTCGTTGTCGCTGCACGCCTTGCCGTCGTTGGGCACGCTGAAGCAGCCCTTGGTCGGCAGGCAGCCTTGCGGGTAGGCGATGCACACGTTGCTGGTGTCGCACTGGAATACCTTGCCGACGCACGCGCCTTTCTTGTCGCACTTGTCGGTGTCGGTGCAGGCGTTGCCGTCGTCGCACGGGGTGCCGTCCAAGGCGAGCAACACGCAAGCGCCCTTTTCGCACTTGTCTTCGGTGCAGTTGTTGCTGTCGTCGCACTTCTTGGGCGAGCCGACGCACGCTGCCGACTTGCAGGTGTCGCCGGTGGTGCAGCCGTCGCCGTCGTCGCAGTCCTTGCCGTCGATGACGATGTTCTTGCAGCCGCCCTGGCCGTCGCAGGCGTCGATGGTGCAGGGGTTGTTGTCGTCGCACTTGAGCGGCGGGCCGGCGCAAACGCCGCTCTTGCACACGTCTTTTCCAGTGCAACCGTCGTTGTCGTCGCACGGCAAGGTGTCGTCGATCTGGTTGGTGCAGCCGCTGATCTTGCTGCACAGGTCGAGCGTGCACTGGCTGCCGTCGTCGCAGTTGAGCTTGTTGCCGACGCACTTGCCGTCTTTGCACACATCGTTGGTGGTGCAGGCGTCGCTGTCGTTGCACTTGGCGCCGGTGGCTTTGGGGCCCGAAGCGCATCCGAACTCGGCCGAGCAGATGTCGTCGGTGCACGGATTGGCGTCATCGCAGCTCAGCTTCTTGTTCGAGACGCACTTGCCGGCCGTGCACAGTTCGCCCAGCGTGCACTTGTCGTTGTCGTCGCAAGCGGTCTGGTCGGTCTTGGTGATCGGCTTGCACTGGCCGCTGGCCTTTTCACAGGTGCTGACGACGCACGGCGAGTCCTTGCTGGTGTCGCACACGGTCTCGGTGCCCGGAACCGGCTTGCAGAACTTCTGGCCGCCTGCGCCTGCGAGACACTTGAATTTTTCGTTGCACAGGTCGCCGTCCTTGGTCTCATAGACCGCGCAATCCTGATCAACCGCACACGCGCACGTGTTGGTCGGATTGAGGCATTGACCTTTGCTGCACTTGTCACCCTCGACCGGCGTGCAAAGCGTGCCGTCGTCACAAGCCGTGCCATCGGCCTTGGGCGCAAACTTGCAGCCGACCTTGGCATCGCACGAGTCGACCGTGCAGTCGTTCTTGTCGTCGCAGCTCAGCTTCTTGCCGTTGCACTGGCCTTGGGCATTGCAAGCTGCGCCGGTCAGGCACTTGTCGGAGGCGACGCACGGCACGCCCTCTTGCTTGATGACCGCAGCGCACACGCCGGTGTCGGGGTTGCAGGTGTTGGTGCTGCACGGGGTGTCGCCGCTGGCGTCGCACTTGACCACGCTTGCAGCCTCCACGGCGCAGACCTTGCCCTTGGTGCCGCCATCGATGCATTTGACCACGCCGTTGCACACGTCGTTGTCGTCGAACTGTTTGCAGTACGAGTCGCTTTCGCAGGGCTTGCATTCGTCTTTGGCCGCGATGCACTTGCCGGCGTCGCAGTAGTCGTTGACGGTGCAAGAAAGGCCGTCGTCGCAGGGCGATCCGCCGGCGGCGAACTTGTACAGGCAGCCTTTTTGAGAATCGCAGATGTCGATGGTGCAGGGGTTTTTGTCGTTGCACACCACGATCTTGCCGGCGCACGTGCCGCCAGCGCACAGGTCGCCGTTGGTGCATTTGTCGCCGTCGTCGCACGGGCCGTCGTAGGACTCGTGCAGACAGGCCTTCTTGATGTCGGTGGCTTTGGGATCGCACTTGTCGTTGGTGCACGGGTCGGTGTCCTTGCAGTCGCGCGGCACGCCTTTGCAGCTACTGGCGGCGCACTTGTCCACTTCGGTGCAGGGGTCGCCGTCGTCGCAGAACACGTTCTTGCTCGGGTCGGTCGGTACGTTGATGCAGCCGGCGCCCGGTTGGCAATTGTCGTTGGTGCACGGGTTCTTGTCGTCGCAGCCGCCGGTGGCGAGCAGGTCGACGCCCAGGCACTTGCCGACTTTGCAGGCGTCTTTGCTGGTGCACTTGTCGCCGTCTTCGCAAGCGGCGCCGTCTTTGACCGGTAGATACGCGCACTGACCGCAAACCTTGCTGCCGCCGTTGTCGACGCATTTGTTGGGGTCGCAGGCGTCCTGGGTGCACGGATTGCCGTCGTTGCAGACCAGGTCGTTCGACTTGCACTGGCCGTTGACGCAGTTGTCACCGACCGTGCACGGCTCGCCGTCGTCGCAGGCGCCAGAGTTGAGCGGGATGTGGTCGATTTTGGGTTTGGAGACGCCAACGCCCTCGCACACGTCTTTGGTGCACGGGTTGCCGTCGTCGACGCCGGGCGCGTCTTTTTCGCTGCAGGTGCCCTTGACGCATTTGCCGTCGGTCTTACAGGAATTATTCGAGGCGCACGCATTGCCGTCCGGCACCGGCTTGTTGATGCAGCCGATTGCCGTGTCGCACGACGCGGTGACGCAAGGGCCGCCGGTCGCCGCGCAGCTGACGGTTGCGCCGGCGCATTTGCCGGTCGAATCGCATAAGTCGTTGTTCGTACACGCATTGTTGTCGTTGCATACCGTGCCCGAAGCGGCGGTCGCCATTTCGCAAGCGCCGCCCTTGGCGGGGTTGCAGGTCTCCAGCGTGCACGGGTTGTTGTCGGCGTCGGGGCAGGGCTTGAACTCGCCAGAGCACTTGCCGCCGACCTGGCACTTGTCGCCGATTGTGCAGGCATCGCCGTCGTCACATGAACCGGTCGTCGAATTGAAGTACTCGCACTTGCCGGTGCCGTCGTCCGCGCACTTGCCGACCTTGCAGGCGTTGGGCTTGCCGCTCGTTGGGTCCTTGTACTCGCACTGGACCGAGCCTTCGCATTTGCCGGCGCTGCAGGCGTCGTTGACGGTGCACTCCGCGCCGTCGTTGCATTTGGCGCCGTCTTTGGCCGACCCGATCTGGCACTTGCCGGTGGCGACGTTGCACACGGCGGCCTCGCACTTGTCGGCGTTGACCGGCAGGCCGGCCTGCTCGCAGTCGGCGTCTACCGTGCACTTGGTCGGCGCGATGTCGGTGCCGGGGTTGGTGTCGGCTTTGGTGTCCGCGCCACTATCGGCCGCGTCTGGATTCTCGACGTTGCTGTCGGTCGGGTCGGCGTCTGGCTGCGTCGTGGTGCCCGTGTCCGCGGTCGAGACCGGATCGGTGCACGCGGCGAATGCCCAGGCTGCGCATGTGGCAATCAGCCAACTGGCGGCGCGGCGGCGTGAGGTTTGGCCGGCGCCGAGCGTGGCGATGGCGGTGGCGGCGGCGTTGGTAGGCGTGCGCATGCGTCCCTCCCGGGCGTGGACATCGAGCGGCGGTCCGGTTGGCGCGCTGGTTGGGCGTGCCGTTGGGCCTGACTCGCCAATCGCGCACGCGAAGCCCCCTGCGAGTGCGTGGCGCGACAAAGCGCGAAGATACCAGAGCAGCGGCCGACAGCGCAAGGAAATCGGCCGCGGCAAAACTGCCTATGCGCGCGACGGAAAGGCGGAAGTTCGGCCGCGCGCTACCTGCGCATGCGACGTTGACCGTTCAGGGTGCGGTCGCGGGCGGGTCTGGGCGCCCCGGTTGTGCGCATGGTGCGGTTGCCGGAAGTGCTGGCGGGTCGTATTCTTGCAGGTTCGGGCGCCCTGCGGCCGCCCTGCCCAAAGGCGCGATTTCGCGCGGAGAACGGCCCAATGATCCTCGCGGCGACCCCGAATCGGCAGACCGCCCCGACCGGCCGCAGCCCAGCGTGCCCGGCACGTATGGAAATCCGTGAGGCTTTGTGGGTGCTTGGGCTGATCGCACTGGCGAGTTGCAGCGACAACACCGTATCGGGCACCGTCGTTCCGGGCAGCGGCAGCGCCAGCGGCAGCGCCAGCGGCGACGCCACAGGCGGATCGCTCGACGGCAATCCGTTTGGCAGCGGCGGCGACGGCTTGCAGCTCAAGCTCGACCTGACCCCCGCCGACACTGGCCCGGTGCAGGGCGAATTCGGTTGGCCGTGCGAGAAGTCGACCGAGTGCAACAGCGGCCTGTGCGTCGATTCGGCCAAGGGCAAGGTGTGCAGCAAATACTGCGAGGATTCGTGCCCCAAGGGGTTCTCGTGCGTCGAGCAGATCCTACCGGGCACGACCGACAAGGCGTTCATTTGCGCGGCGCGCGACAAGTACGTCTGTGATCCCTGCGAACAAAGCGTCAGCTGCAACGACCCGGGGCAATCGGGAAACTTGTGTATCAAGAACGCCAAGTTCGGCAGCTTTTGCGGTGTCAAGTGCAACCCCAAGGCGCCCGACTGCCCCGAAGGCTACGCCTGCGATGCCGCCACCGACCCAGAGACCGGGTTGTCGAGCTACCAGTGCCAACCCGAAAAAGGCGGCGAGTGCACCTGCAGCGCCAACGCGGTTGCGCTTGGCCTCAAGACCTCATGCGTCAACCACAATGTCTATGGCGACTGCGTTGGCTTTCGGCAGTGCACGGATTCGGGCCTGTCGTCCTGCACGGCACTGGTGCCAAAAGCCGAGGAGTGCAACGGCATCGACGACGACTGCAACGGCAAGACCGACGACTTCCAGGCCGGTGCCAAGTGCGATCTGGTCAACGAGTTCGGCACCTGCAAGGGCCAGGTCAAAGAGTGCGTGGACGGCAAGCCCGTGTGCGAAGGCAAGCCGGCCAAGCCCGAGGCCTGCAACGGCATCGACGACAACTGCGACGGCAAGACCGACGAGGCGCTGTGCGAGGACGGCGATCCGTGCACCAACGACACCTGCAACACCGACGGCAGCTGCAAGCACATCCAACTGGGCGGCATGGCCTGCGACGACGGCTCGATCTGCACCCAGACCGACAAGTGCGTGGCCGGCAAGTGCTTGGGCGGCAAAGAAATGAACTGCGACGACAAAGACCCGTGCACCAAGGACAGCTGCAACCCGATCGACGGCTGCCAGCACAAAGAAGCCAGCGATTCGGTGTGCCCGGACGACGGCGAGGCCTGCACCCAGGATCTGTGCAAGGACGGCAAGTGCACCCATCCCCAGGCTAGCGACGGCACCAAGTGCGCCGAAGATGGCAAGCCGTGTACCGCCGACATCTGCACCAACGGCAAGTGCACCCACCCACAACAAGACGGCATCGAGTGCACGGACGACGGCAAACCGTGCACCAACGATGTGTGTGTCAACGGCAACTGCACCCACACCGCCAACACCGGCAAGCTGTGCGAAGACGGCAACTCGTGCACCGACAAGGACAGTTGCCTGAACGGCGTGTGCAAGTCGGGCAAGCTCAACCTGTGCGACGACGGCAACCCGTGCACCAAGGACACCTGCCTGAACAATGCCGGCTGCGTGCACGATCCCAATGGCGGCAACGGCCTGCCGTGCAAGGCGCCGTCGGGCGATTGCCCGCTGGGCGTGTGCTCGGGTGGCGCCTGCTTCAGTTCGCCCAATCAGCCTTGCACCTACAAATACGACGGTGGCATCTGCAACCAGGACCTCGACATTCCGGGCACCTGCTCGGCCAGCGGCAAGTGCGCGGCCAACAAGAACGCGGTGCCCGGCAAAGTCAGTTGCACGGTGCCGTGCAAGTCCGTGTGTATCGCGTGCAGTATCGCCGGCCTGCCGATCCAGCTGTGTTTGGACGGCATTTTCGGTTTCTAAGGGCGCCGCCAAAAACCAGTCGTTTTTGGCGATGCCCTTAGTTCTTGTTGCGTGGGTGGCAAGCTCGCGTCTTTGCAAGCCGACTCGCCCTCCGCTCCCTTCGTAAGTGATCGAGTTATTTTCGGCGAGTTCCTAACGGCTCCGAACCAAGCCACGAACGTGCGTGCAGGATGCGAGCGCCTTTTGGGGTGCCTCGCGGGTTCGCGATCTGCCGATTCGCGCTTTGCCTTCGCAACAGGCGGCAATGTCGCCACACCGGCGAAACGGCACCTGGCGTGAACGGTGCGCGCGGGTTGTGCGTCGAATTCGTGGAGCAATGCGCGTTTTGGCCCTAGAATGCAGCCGCGCGCCGCTACCGTTGCCGCGCGAGGGTGGCATTGTCGCCTGAATCGTCAACCATTTCGCGACGTCCGCGCTCGGTCACGCACAAGCTGCGCAGCGCCGGACGCACGGCGTACCTGCTCATCGTGCAGGGCGCCGTCGGCGTGATCTGGTTGGCGGTAGCGGCCCATTTGCTCCTCAATTCTCCCAGTGCGGCCAGGTTGCTCGGTCAGTTGGCGAGCGACGCGCTGCCGGGGTCGTTGGCGCTTGGCGGATTGCGCCTGGGCTGGGCCTTGGACGACGCTCAACTGGGCCTGCGTGCGGCCGTGCGCGACCTGCGCATCACCGATCCCGACGGCCAGGAGGTGCTGGCGGCGCGGACCATCCGGGCGCGAATCTCGCTGTGGCCGCTGATTGCTGGCCTGCGCAACGACAGCGTCCGCTTGTCCATTCCAGAGCTTGTGATGGATCGGCCCGCGATGCGCTTGCGCAACGATGCCCGCGGCCGCTTGACCCTGAACCTGGCGTTCGCGGACCCCGACCAACCGCCGCCGCCCGAGCCGCCCAAGCCATTTGCCCTGACCATCGGCGCGGCCGAGTTGCACGAAGGTCGTTTTGACATGGATTTGCCCGGCACGGCGGTGTTTGCCAGCGGCTTGTGGCTGAAAAGCCCGGGAGTGGTGGTGCAGACGCGGCCCGGCCAGCCGGCCGACGTGCGCTACCAACTGCGCGACGCGGTGGCGGCCCGGTTGGCGACGCGGGTGAGTTCCATGCAGTTGCTGCCGCCCATCCCAGACAGCAGCGTGCAGATCGCGCGCCTGGACGGCGATGCCAATAGCGTGCGCTT
Source organism: Myxococcota bacterium (assembly GCA_964230235.1). Lineage (GTDB taxonomy): Bacteria > Myxococcota_A > UBA9042 > UBA9042 > UBA9042 > SXRM01. The sequence goes on along the minus strand of CAXRHS010000930.1, from coordinate 3,734 downwards.
GACCGACGTTTCGGCGCAGATGCCGCCCTTGCAGTTGCGAGACGGGCTCAAGCACCTGCCTGCGACCGTGCTTGGCCACGCAGACATTGCGTCGGCGTGGGGCGGTCAGTCGACGACGCGCGGCGAGCACTTGCTGATCCGCACCAGCAGCGCCGACCCGCACGTGCGCGACCTGCTCGGCCGCGGCTATGCGGCCCATGCGGCGATGCAAGCGGATTTCAGCGTCGACCCCGCCACCGGATTCGCGCTGCAAGGCGACGTGCTGTGTGGCGGTGAGGTGGCGGGGTTCTGGGCCAGCCGCATCGCGGGCAATGTGCGGGTCGAGACGGGCGCGCCCGGCGCAGCCCCCGTGCGGGTGATTTCGACGGCCGTCCAGGTCGAGGCCTATGGCGGCAAGATGACCAGTCCCCGCATCGATTACTGGATGCCAGCGGGCCTGAACGAGCATTGGGTGCGCGGCACCATCCGCGTCGATGGTATGCGCGCGGACCAGCCGCTCATCGCCGACGGCGTCGGGCTGCCGGCCGGCGACCTGACGCCGCTTCTGGCCGCCGGATCGCTCGTCGGCGATCTCGGCATCGTCTCGCGGACGCGCCTGTATCCAGACAAGCCAGTGGACTACGACGTCGCGATCGATGCCGAATTGGAACTGCGTCGCGACGCCTACCTGGCGATGCTGCGCCAGAAGCTGCCGACCGTGCGCATGGTGGGCGGCTTGCAGACCACGTTCGACAGCGAGCGCGGCTTGCGCATCGGCATGGCCAACCTGCAGTTGACCGCGGACGATGGCGATGGCCAGCGCCTGATTCGTCTGCACGGCGACGGCCTGTTCGACCTCGCGGGCAAGGACACCCGGCTGGCGCTCAGTTTGGACGTGCCGCGCCTGCAAGACTGGCTCGGCCCGTTCGGCGTGCCCAATCTGTCGGGTGCGCTGCGCTTTGAAAGCGGCGACCTCGCCGGCGATTGGCGCGACCCGAGCGTGCTTGGCCTGCTTGCCATCGACAACCTGGCGATGCCGGGGCTACAGGCCCGCCACCTGCGCAGCCGGCTGCGCCTGCGGCAGGGGGTGCTGTTCTTGGACGATCTGGCGATCGAGGCCAGCTTTGGCACCGCCAAGGCCGATGTCGAGATCGGCCTTTTCGGTCGCGACATCGGCGTCTTGCGGCCAAGCTGGCCGACCCAGGTGCGCAAGGCCGCAGTGCAGCGCATTGATCTCGCGCGGCTGGTGCCGGGCGTTGCGGGGACAGGCGACCTGCGCGACGGCCAGTTCTCGCTCGACGCCCGCAATTGGGCGCGCACCATTGCCGGTTCGGCGGCGCTGACCTTGCGCGACGTGCGGACCGGTGGCGAGTTGTGCGACCGGGTCCAGGGCGATGTGCGGTTTGGCGGCGGCGACTGCAGTCTGGCCAATGGTCGCGTGCAGTTGCACGGAGCCGACCCTGGCGACGACATCGAGGTGTCAGGCCAATACGACCTGGTCGCGCAGACGTTTGCCACGGAGTTCAAAGTACCGCTGCTGCCGTTTTCGAGGCTGCGCGCACTCGCGGAGATGCCGCTGCACGGCAAGGTCGGGCTGACCGGACGGCTGTTTGGCTCGCTGCGGGACTTTGAAGGGGAAGTCGGCGTACAGCTGCACGGCCTGGGCTGGGACAAGATCAAGCTGGGCGACGGCGAGTTCGTGCTGGCCAAGCGCCGCGGCGGTCCGGCGGTGCTGACGGCCAAAGACGACCTCGACCACTTTGATGTCCAGCCGGGCAGCGAGATCGAGTTTGCCGGCCTGGGTAAGTTGACGACCTTGCAGCTCAAAGTGCGCACGCACGGCGACATCGACCCCTTTGCGGTCGCCGGCCTCGCCAAGCCGCAAGCGATGTCGGCGCGCTTGGAGGGCGAGGTCTCGACCCTGGTCGACCTGCGGCCCGGCGCGACGCTGTATACGGTTGACACCGCGATCGGCACCGGTCACCTGCAAGTTGAGTTCGCGGGAGGCCACAGGCTGCGCAACACCAGCCCGGCGCTTTTGCGGCTGACGCCGGACCTGTTGACCATTGGCGACACGCACTTTTCGCTGCACCGCAGCGAGTTCGAGCTGTGCGGCAACGTGGCGCTGCCCAAAGACGACGAGCCCTTGACGATGGCCATGTTTGTCGCGGGTTCGGTGGACGTGCCGCGATCGGGGGCGTGGGCCGAGTCTTTGTCGGACCTGGATCTGCGCCTGGACATCCTGCCCGACCCGGTGGTGGCCGCCGATCCGGCGTCGCACTGTTTGAGCGCCGCACAAGGGGGCCGCGGTCGGCTGCGCCTGGCCGGCCCGGTCGACGCGCCGCGCGTTCAAGGCACCTTGCAGACCCGTGCGGGCAAGGTCGCGCTGCGCAAGTACCCGCACGAAATCGCCATTGAGGAGGGCGGGCGCTTGCAGATCGCGTCGATTGGCAGCGGTGGCGGTCTTTCAGGTCTGCAGCTGCAAATTCCCCAGTCGCACAAGCTGGCGATGCGCATCGACAACGGCACGCTCAAGATCGACGGACGCATGGGCCTGAAAAACCTGGCGATCGACACGATGGACCTGATGTTCTTGGGCGATGAACTGCCCGTCGATGTGCCCAAACAGTATTCGATGCGGGTGTCGCCGGCCGTGCGCCTGACCGCCCGCAATTATGGCGACGCCGAGCGCCGCGACTGGTGGGCTAGAGGGCGGGTGGTCGTGAGCGAAGGCATCTACTACCGCAACTTCGATACGCTGTCCGGAGTGGTCGGCAACGCCAGTGGCCGCACGGTCGACAGCTACAGCAAGCCGCTGACCGAGTCGTGGCCCGAGTTGGCCGACTTGCAGCTGGACCTTGGCGTTCTTGGCGGAAACTTTGAAGTATCGAGCCGCTTTACGCTCGGCAAGGCCGATCTGGTGACCGAATTCGGGGTCCAGGTCAAAGGCACCTTGCCTGCAATGCGGGTGTACGACCACGCCAAGGTGGTGCCGGGATCGGGAAGCCAGCTGAGCTACGCTTTCAACAACCTCGTGTTCGATGTCGATCGCGGCGACCTGGACTTTACCGGCGACTGGATGCGGCCCTACCTCGATTTGTCGCTGCGCACCGACATCGCTGTGCGCACCAGCAACCGGTCCGGTGGTCTGACGGGCGCTTTCGGCGCGGAGCTCAGCACCGACAGCGCGTCGGCCGACGAAGTCGTGCAGGTGTACGTCCAGATCGCGGGCGTCTGGTCCGAAAACAGCAAGGACTTCAAGATCCGATTGGCGAGCAACAAAGGCGACACGGAAAAAGACGTGCAGTGCCTGATCCTGTTTCGGCGCCGGTGCGGCGACGCCGGCGGTTCCGCGCCGCGCTTGACGACCGACATGCTGTTTGGCGAGGCGATCAACTCGATTGCAACCAACCTGCTCAAGACCTTTGTGGACACGATCGCCATCGACTTTGATCCGGCCAATGTCGGTGTCACAGCGGAAGCCAGCAAGAAATTTGGCAAATCGATGGCATTGGGCGCCCGCGTGCAGACGGGGCGCGAGACGCGCTACACCGCCAACTTCGCGTTCAAGATCACCGACCGCCTGTCGCTGAACGGTCTGTTTCGTCGCGAGCGGCCAGTGGACGCATCCGGCACGCAAGAGGCGCCGGTAACGGTGTACGAGTCGAAGCTGCGCTACAAGGTGCCGCTGGATGACTGACCGCCGGACCGCGCTGTGGAGGGTCGCTGCCGCGACGTTGGCGATGGCGTGCGCG
>CAXRHS010000929.1:0-2289 GCA_964230235.1 Myxococcota bacterium | reverse complement strand
CGCGCGCCAACCACGGTGCCAGCAATGACCACTGGCAGAACTTTGACGCGGGCTTGGAGCGCCTGTTCTTTGGCTTTCTGGTCGCGCGGCTGTCGGCTGCCGCCTGGATCGGCGAGTCGCCGAGCGGCATCAAGTCCGCGGCCACCGGTTCCGATCCCGTCACGCTGCCGCCCGCGGCGTCGACGCTGCCGATCTACGTCGGTCGCGCGGGCCTCGACCTCAACATCGGCGACTACGTGGGCGTGACCGCCGACCTGGACATGGGCACCTTCAAGTCCGGCGCCGGCCTGGGCTACCGCGCCAGCGCCCGCATCGGCGACGAGCACGTCGCCAGCATCGAAATCGGCATCGAGCAGATCTGGGACATCGACGCCGGCAACCTGGTGTTCGACGTCAAGAAGGGCACCCTGCGCATCCCGTTCGGCGACGACTGGCGGATTGTGGCCACTGCGGCGCAAGACCGCATCCTGACCGACGCCCCCAAGGCCATTCGCATCGCCGCGGGTGTCGAAGTCGACCTCGGCAGCCACTTTGCAGTGTCGCTCAGCGGCGGCGCGGCGGGCCGCAAGGACCAGCTCGGCTTGAGCCTGAACTCCGGCGTCGCGCTGCGGTTTTGACCAGCCGCGTGCAAATCTCGGGCCAGCGCGGCGTGGCGTCTCACCCCTACGGCAGGCCGCCCAAAGGCACCGCGAGTTGGCCAAGTGCGGGCAGCGCGCCGCCGCGTTCCAACGCCAGCAACGCCCGCTTGCGCGCCAGGCCGCCGGCAAAGCCAGTCAGCGAGCCATCCCGGCCGATCACCCGATGGCACGGCACCGCGATCGCAATCGGATTGCGCGCAACCGCCCCTGCGACCGCACGGATGTGCAGTGCCGACAGGCCCAGGCTAGCCGTCAACGCGCCGTAGTTCGTGGTGGTGCCATAGGGCACGGTTTGCACAGCCGCCCATACTTGACGTTGCAGGGCCGAGCCGCCAAGCGCAACAGCCATCCTGTCGCCGTCCACCCGTTCGCCGGCAAAATACGCGGCGTACCAGGCGGCGACCGACGCGCACGCCTGCGCGTCCGCGGCAGCCTGTGGCGGTGGCGGTGGCGGCTCGCCTTCGTCGACGAACCACGCGTGGCAGACCGCACCGTCGCGGGCGTACAGCGCCAGCACGCCAAGGGGCGTTGCCACGTGCACGCCGGCTGCGCCAAGCGGTGGTTTGCTTGTCATTCGCTGCGCTCGACGATGTAGAAGTCGACCCGCCGATTGTGGTGGCGACCGTCTTCCGTCGCATTGTCGGCCAGCGGCTTGGTGTCGCCAAGCCCGGCGGTCTCCAGCCGGTTGCCAGCAACGCCCTTGCCCATCAGGTACTTGCGGACGCTGGCCGCGCGGTCGGCGCTCAGCTTCAAGTTGGTGGCCGGATCGCCGACGTTGTCGGTGTGGCCCTCGATGCGCACCTTCTTGATATCCGGGTTCTTCTTCAAGATTGCCGCGACCTCGTCCAGCAAGCTAAGGCTTTCCTTCTTGATCTTGGCCTCGCCGGTCTCAAAGTAGACTTTTTCGGTAATCGCAATCTTCTGCTTGGTCACCACCACCCGTTGTTCGGGACAGCCGTTGCGCTCCTTGGGGCCGGCGACGTCGGGGCACTTGTCCACCGCGTCAAACAGTCCGTCGCCGTCGCTGTCCGGCGGGCAGCCGCCGCGCGCCTTGTCACCCTTGTCTTTTGGGCATTTGTCGTCCAGGTCGGCCACGCCGTCGCTGTCGCCATCCGGGCAACCGTTGAGTTCTTTGGGGCCGGGCGCGCCCTGGCACTTGTCCTCGTGGTCGGCCACGCCGTCGCCGTCGCCGTCGCTCGGCGTGCAGCCGCCGTACAGCGCCACGCCGTTCTGCTCGGGGCACTTGTCGTCCAGGTTGGCGATGCCGTCGCCGTCGCTGTCCGGGCAGCCTTGGGTTGCGGCCGTGCCTTTTTCGGCCGGACAGCGGTCCTGCGCCTTGCCAACGCCGTCGCCGTCCACATCGGGGTTGCACAGCGCCGGGTCGTTTGGCAACCAGCCCAGGCCCACGGTCGCCCGAAACGCCGGGGCGCCAAAGCCCTGCACCAATCCACCGCCCGCGGCCGCCGTGACCGCGAGGTCGCCAAAGCGCAACCGCGCACCGCCCAGGCCGTCCAGTTGCCCGTCCTGGTAGTCAGGGCGATCGCAAACTCGAAACCCCGCTCCGCAGTTGACAGATAATACCAGGTGCGATCCTCTACCTCGCCGCAGACCGTGATCTGCGGTACGTTTCGATGGCACCAGAAACCGGATA
>CAXRHS010000928.1:0-3418 GCA_964230235.1 Myxococcota bacterium | reverse complement strand
CCGCCGTCGCCGTCGCCTGTGGTGCAACGCCAACGGCTGGTGCAGTGCTTGCCGCTCCGCCCAAGACCTACACCGGCGGCAAGTGTCCCGCACTCGTCGCCGACGGCAAGACCCTGAACGCCTTGCAATCCAAAGGCAACGCCCGGCAGTTCAAGCTGATTGCCCCCGCCGACAGCAAGCCCGGCGAGAAGCTGCCGGTGCTTTTCGCCTGGCACTGGCTCAAGGGGTCGGCCAAAAGCTTCATTGAAACCGGCGAGCTGCACTCGGCCGTGGCCCAGCAGCGCTTTGTCGCCGTGGTGCCCGAGTCCAAGGGCGACATTGAGATTCCGCTGGCCAAGACGTCGTTTCCGTGGCCAATCACTTCGCTATCTCCCAGTGCGCGCTTTGAGGAAGAGTTCGTGTTCTTTGACGACATGCTGGCCTGCGTGGCCGAGCAGTTCGCCATCGACCAGCAGTGCGTGTCGGTGGTGGGCGTGAGCGCAGGCGCGCTTTTTGGCGCGCAGCTGGCCCAGGCGCGCAGCGAGCACATCGCCAGCTTCCTGTCGTTGTCGGGTGGCACCCAAAGCGATGGGCTCTCCAACCTCGCGCTTTTGCCGTGGAAAGGCGCCAAGCACAAGCTGCCGGTGCTGGTGCTGTGGGGCGGTCCGCAAGACAGCTGCGCGCTGGTCAACTTTCAGTCGGCATCCATTGCGCTGGAGAAGGCCCTCGACAAGGATGGCCACTTTCAGGTCGAGTGCATCCACAATTGCCTGCACGGCGTGCCGCCGGTCGACGCGCCAGAAGGCGTGAGCCAGTTCAAGTCGCTGTGGGATTTCGCGTGGTCGCACCCGTACTGGCTGCCGCCCGGGCATTCTCCGTGGGCCAAAGGCGTGCCGGCCGATGCGCCGCCGTGGTGCGCGGTCGGGTCGGCCAGCGCCAAGATCCGCACTGGCGAGTGTCCGCCGCCGAGTTGTCCGCTGTAGCTCAGGCAACAGCCCGCTACCGGCCGTCGCGCACCGCGCCATTGCCAGATTGACCCCGCCGGCCACACAGGCGTACGCTGCGCCCAACCTCTTGGAACGCCTGCCGTGCCCGCAGCCCAACCCAACTCTGCAGATCCCGACGATGGTGGCCAAGGCCACCCGACCTCCGTCCTGCGCCGCCTCAAGGTTTCCGCCAAGCTGGCGTTGGCGTTCGGTGCGTTGCTGGCGTTGGCGGCCACCACCGCTGTGGTGGCGTTTGTCGGGCTGCGCAAGGTCGAGCACACCTGGCAGCAGGCCCTGCACCTGGGCGCCGAGCTGGCGCAGCGGACCGAAAAGGCCCGCGCAAGCCTGCAAGAGGCCCGGCGGCACGAAAAGGAGTTCCTGCTGCGCTGGCCAGACGCGGGCGTCGCGCTGGCGTTTCGCACCTGGGTCAAGCCCAGCGCGACCGGCACAGGCGCTGGCCTCGCACCACCCGATGCGCACGGGACGGTGGACGCCGACATCGCGGAGTTTCGGGCATCGCTGCAGTGGATTGGCAAGGCGCTGGGCGCGCTGGAGAACACCCACGGCATCGACGCCACCCAACACGCCGACCTCGCGCGACTGCGCAGTCTTTCCGCGGACTTGAGCCAGCAAGCGCAGGCCTACCTGGATGGGCTGCACAGCGTGACCCGCATGTTGCGGGAGCGCGGCGACATCCACGCGGCCGCCGGAGCGAGCGCCCGCCGCACCACGCTCGGCGCGCCCACCTGCGGCGGCACCCTGGCGAGGCTGACGGCAGCCGACGTCGGTCTGGATCAGGCGCTGGCCGCGACGCCGACCGAGGCCGAACATGCCGAGCTGGCGCCGCGCCTGAGCCAGTTGCAGCTGCTGGCTCGCCAATGGTCGGCCGCCCGAACCGCCTACGCGCACCACCTGGACACCGGTCTGCCCTTTCGCGAGCCGACCAACCCGCACGAGGCGCACAGCCCCCTGCAAGCGCCAGCCGGTGATGACGAAACCGCCGCAGCCGCATGCGGCAGCGACGCCGCCGTGGTCGCCAGCGCCGATGCGATGGCCTTGGCCGACACCGCGACGGCAACCCTTCGCGAGTTGCGCCGAACGACCCAGGAACTGCACGGCCCGTGGGCGCGGCAGGTGTTTGCTGCGCTAGCCAAGGCAGAGTCGGGCTTTGCCGAGCTGCGCCGCAGCGACGATGCCTTGCGGGTGGCGTTGCGTGCCTTCCTGTGTCGGGCCGATGCCATCGAGCAGCGCCTCGATGAATTCTCGGACTCCGGGCCGAAGGCTGTGGCTGGCCTGGCCGAGCACGCCCACGCTCAGGCCGGCAACTGGAGCGCGATGGTCTACCTCATCGCGGTGCTCAACTTGCTGCTGGGTGCAGCCCTGGCGGTCTGGCTGGCCGGCGACATTCGGGTGCCGCTCAAAGACCTGGCCGAGACCGCACGCGAGGTTTCCCGCGGCAACTACGACGCCAAGGCCTGGGTGTACGCGCAAGATGAGCTGGGTGAATTTGCAAACACCTTCAACGAGATGACCGCGCGGGTCCGCGAGCAGAACGCCAGGATTGCTGCGCAACTGCGGCAGATCGCCGAGGAGCATCAGCGCAGTGAGCGCCTGCTGCTCAACGTGCTGCCGATGCCGATTGCGGAGCGCCTCAAGGGCAAAGAGCACCCGATTGCCGACGCTTTTGACGACGCCAGCGTGCTTTTCGCCGACGTGGTCGGCTACACGACGCTGTCGGCCACGCTGCCGCCGACCCAGGTGGTCGACTGCCTGAGCCGGATCTTTTCGGCGTTCGACGCCATCGCCCATCGCCGCGGCGTGGAGAAAATCAAGACCATTGGCGACTGCTACATGGCGGCGTGCGGCTTGCCCATGCCGGTGCCGGATCACGCGCAGCAGATGGCCGACATGGCCTTGGACATGCTGGCAGTGCTGGCCGAGATCAACCGCGACCTGCCGGCCCCGCTGCAGCTGCGCATTGGGCTGAACTGCGGTCCGGTGGTCGCCGGCGTCATCGGTGAGCGCAAGTTCATCTACGACCTTTGGGGTGATACCGTCAACGTCGCCAGCCGCATGGAGTCGCACGGGCTGCCCGGCGAAGTGCAACTGCCGGCCCACATGTATCACCGCATTGCGCACAGCCACCTGGCGGTGCGGCGCGGCGAAATCGACATCAAGGGCCGCGGCAAGATGGAGACGTACCTGCTGCGCGGACGGCTGGCAGGCTGGCAGGAGGCGGAGCCGAACCAGACCGCCAGCTGACCGCTGGTGCCGGCTGCTTGTTCTCGGCTAGGCTTGCCGACCATGCCGCCGTCCAGTCTCCATATTGCCATCATCGGTGCAGGCACCGCAGGAGCCGCCGCCGGTTTGTTGCTTGCCCGCGCCGGCCACAAAGTTGCTGTTTTCGAGGCCGTAGCCGCGCCGGGACCGGTCGGCGCCGGCATCCTGCTGCA
>CAXRHS010000927.1:0-3593 GCA_964230235.1 Myxococcota bacterium | reverse complement strand
CCAGCGCCGCCGCGCCCACCAATAGCAGGCCAGCACGAGGGCGCCGTAAATCAGGGTCGCGCTCATGCCTGCCCCACCAGCAGATACACCCGGCCGATCGGGCTGCACTCAACCGTGCAGGCGTACGCCTTGGCATACCTGGCAGCGACGCGCTTGGGCACGTCGCAGTTGTGCGCCAGCCATTCGCCAGCTTGGGGTTGGTCGCGCCGCTCAAAGGCCGGCGCGTCAACCCAATCCTGCCAGGCGCGGTCTGCGGCATGGGCGACTTGACCGGCCAAGCGCAGGCGAAGCGCGCAGTGCTCGACAATCATGGCGTGGGCGAGGCTATCCATGCGGCACCTCGCGGACCTCTGTCGTCTTGACGGCCCAAACTTTGGGCGGCGCCAAGTAGTCTCGCGTTTTCCAGCCGTGAGAGCACCAGCCCCACACCAGGATGCGGTTGTGGTTGCCGCACCACCATGTGACGCATGGATCGTCCAACTGCGGCATGATGTCGCGTTTGTCTGCGGCCAGCAGCCGGAAGACCTCATCTGTGGGCACCACGGCACACCCGTCTGGGACGGGCTTGTGCGCATTGGGGTCACTGGCAACCGCAATGCGCACATCGGAGGTTGCCAGCGACCGCCGCTCCGTGACGACGGCGGCGCTGGGCTTGGGGGCAGGGATAGGTGGGCTTGTCATGGTAGCGGACCTTTGGACGCCCGAAGGCGGGTGAAAGGGGTTGGGAACCGACACGGATTGAGCCTGCCGGTGTCAGTGTGTGCGGGTTGCCGGGGTTTGGCAAGCGGTGTCAGCGGTACACCGCGTTTTTAGCGTCGGCCCACCGCTCGGCGGCACGCACATTTTCAAACCCGCCTGTCACCAGTTCGGCGTCGGTGTATGGGTTGCAGCATAACCACGACACGGCGACGTGATAGACCGCTGGCTCGTTGTTGTCGTCGCGGGAGACAAAGTAGCCTCCTTGAATTCCACAGTTGTTTTCACATGGGCAAGGCATGATTTACCTCTGTGCCCCCTTGGGGCGTTGCGCGGAATGCGCGGCCCGCAGCCGGTTTGCGAGCGCCGGCGGTACGCTGTGCGGGTGGCCAGACTGGTCTAGTCCGCGTCCTGCGCCAGCGCCTTGCGCACGGCGGCCAGTGTCGCCGGGTGTACCGGGAAGCCTGCCGCGTGGTCGTCGTCGAGCCGGAAATCGACGTGCGACACATCGACACCGTCGATGTCTGCCCACGCACCTTGCTGCTCGCACTGCCAGGCACAGACCTCGCGCAGCGTGCCGGTGTGACTGCCCTTCGCGGTCGTGATGGTGTGGCTCATGGTGTACTCCTCGCCCGTCCGTGGGCCAAGGCGGCATCGCTGGCACTACGCCAGATTACAGCCGCGACGGCGACCGGCACCCGCCAGTCGCTGCCCCCGGATTACGCGCCGGGGTTCGCGGTGGGGGTTAGTCGGCGGCGACGTCCGCCGCAGCACAATCCGCCTCATAACAGGCGCAGTGCCAGAGCCAGCCGTCAACGACGACGGCAACGCCCGCCAGGTCGTCGCGGCAGCCGCAGCACAGTTTGCCGTCGGATGCGGGCACGTCCGCGAATTCGACCACGTCGGCATTGGCGGGGCGGTGGTAGTTCGGGTCCATAGTTAGCCTCCGTTAGTCCAGCAGCGCCAGCAGTTCCCGCGCAAGCCGGCGGTAAAGCCGGGCCATGCGCGGGCGGTTGTGGGCGTCGCACCAGGCGGCGTCCTCGGTGCAGACCGCGATTGCGGCCCGCAGCTCGGTGGCGCTAGGCATGGGGCACCTCGATTTGCCGCGCCCGCTTGGCGACGGTCAGCAACATTGCCAGCGGCGAGAAGCGCCCCACCGTCGCCTTTTCGATAGCTGCCGCATCGTCTGGACACTGGCCGCGATGCCAGCTGCCCCCGCAATCGTCGCCGCGGTACGAGTACCCCCATTGGTCGCGGAAAAGCCGCAAGAACCGCTTCCCGTTTGGCGATTCCCATTGCGCAATAAGCACCTTGTCCATCTTGACCCTCTCGCCCGTTGCAGGGCACGGCAGAATTGCCGCGATTGGCGGCCACCGTTGCCAGTGACCGCCGCACGCTGGGCTACCTGCTAAATGCCCACAAGGGCGGCGCGGATGGCGCTGCGGGAGTAGCGGGCACCGTCCGGCGTGCGCTGACCGTCCAGTTCAGCGGCCAGCCGATCCGCCGCCTTGTCCTTGGTCATGAAGCCGCACAGTTTGACCATGTAGCGGTACATGCCCTCATCGTTGTTCAGCCATAGGCTAACGTTCCAGTAGTTGCGGCTTTTGTGCCCGTTGTACTTTGCCATGGGTTGCCTCTCGTTTGCCGGGTTGCACCGGCGGTTGTGCTGCGGATTGCAGCGGCTGGCGTGGCAGGGCTTGCACCTGCCTGCGGGCTTGTCCCGCGCCAGTGTGGCGCTACACAAGCGGCAGTTGCCGTTGTGCAGCGGGTTTGCTGCCAGCCAACGGGCGCACCGCCGGCGGGGTCAGGGTCAGCACTTCGCGCACCGGGCCAGCGCCGGCAAGCAAGTCGAGTTGCAGCACGAATTCGCCAGCAGTCCAGAACCCTGCCCGGTTGCCGGGGTCGCGCACTTGCCACACGCCAGGCGAAGGGCTGGCAAGGACGGTGTAGCCGCGCGGCGGCATTACGCTTGCACCATCGGGGCGGGTTCGCCGTCGTCGTCGGTCCAGAACGGGCTAACGTCGTCGTCGCTGGCGCCGTCAAGCCCGAATTGCTGGCGAAGATCGGCAAGCTCGCGTTGCGCAATTTGCAGCCGCTCCCAGCCTTCATCGCCGGCCAAGCGCAGGTCGCGGCGGCTTGACCGGGTGGCCGACTCCATGCCGCGGATCACTTCGCGAAGCGCCTTGTTTTCCCGGCGCAGGTGCTCGATTGCCCGATCGTCCGCGGGGTCGCGCTCTTTGGTGGCACGTTGCGCTGGCGTATCGCGGTCCAGCTTGCCGATTTGCCGGTTGGCCTCGACTTGCACGGACTTGGACCAGAACTGCAACCCAATGTCGCCTTCGCAATCAAACTCCGCGACGTCCGCCAGAAAATCGAGCACGATTGCCTTGGACACCCCGCGGGCAGTTGGTTTGCCCGTCCACTTCTTCGCCATTGGAACCCTCTTTTGGGCGGTTGCACGCCCGTTGTGGCATTGCACTTTGCGTTGCCGCCGTTGCCCGCGACCCCGGTTGCCCAAGGTCACGGGCAAAGACTGACTGCAAGGTCACGCCAGCCAGAACCGCGCGTGACGCGCCGCTTGCCACACGGTCATCTCCACGATGGCGTGGTATGGGTGCAGCGCAATGGCATCATCGCCTACTGCCACGAGGTAGGAATACCCAAGCGAATCATACACTAGAGACACGTTGATCATTGTCGTCACCTCTGCCGCGTTGCGTGCGGCTGTTATGCGCTGAGCGACAGCGCGGCCTCGTCAGTGCGGGTGCTACCCGCAGACCGCCTCCCGGCGGTTTCGGCGGGGGGCTAGTAACGCCACTTCGCCCGATCGTTGGTCCGGCGCGCGACCTCCGCCCGAAAGAACCCCTCCGGCTCCGGCACCTCCGCGGCGACGGCCC
>CAXRHS010000926.1:0-2116 GCA_964230235.1 Myxococcota bacterium | reverse complement strand
CGGCAGATGGCCGACAACTTCTTCCGCTCGGAGATGGACCGCACCTACCACGAGGTGCCGTACAAGTACTGCTCGGACGAGTACCGCGGCGGCGCCATGGGCTGCTACTACTTCGACACTGGCGCCAACATGGAAGAAATCGTCCACCACGCCGGCGAGGCCTTGGAGGAGTATTACATCTTTGACGCCTTCAAGCGCGAGCGCCTGTGGTTTGCGCGCGGCGGCAGCTACCTGTCGTACATGGCGCGCATCCAAGACCGCTGGCTGCTGCCCATTCAAGCTGCTGGCCGGTATTATGCGTTGTACAACAATATCTTCCGCGTCTACGGGTTCTTCCCCTATTGGGATGCCGATGACCGTCGCCTGGCGGCGCTGCGGCGCTCCAGCGAAAACAGCTTCAAGCTGCTGACCAATTTGCTGGCCACGCCCGCGCCCGGCAGCTATGTGCTCGACAAGAAGTCCAACACCTACGTCAACACCGACTACGAGACTGGCCGACCCAATTCGCAACTCGACATTGCGCTGGGCACCGGCAAGTTCCCGTATACGACCTTTGCGACCCAGAAAGGCTACTACCAGTACGACCACCCGCTGTGGATCGGCGCATACTGGGACAAGGTTGCTGCCATTCAGGCGCTGACCAACTCAACCGTCAGCTTCCTTTCCGAGTACGTGGGCGAGCAACTGCCGGTCTTCCGCGCCACCGCGATTGGCTACAACACCATCTACCCGACCCAGCTGTCGCAGGTGCTGGGCGGCCTGGTTGCCGGCGACGTGCAGCAGTTCGCGGGTTCCGCCGCCATTGACCCACAGACCAACAAGTTGGGCTTCCGCCGCGTCGATCCGTTCAAGCCGGTCGACAACACGGTCGCGCGGGTGGCACCGAGCGTCATCAACCACGGCCTGCGCTTGTTTGCGGCTTGGCAAGCCATCGCCAACCTGCCGGCGGGCTTTGACCCCTCGTACACCGACGCGATGGCGGTGTGGATCAAGGGCCATGGCGAGCAGTTCACGCTGGGCACGGGCAAGATCGATGGCAAGGACATCGCCCAGTCGGTGTGCGAGTTCGAAGACCCGTTTGGCAAGAAGGTCTATGTCGCGCCGCGGCCCAATTACAGCGTCAGCCGCTACTCGCCCGCTTTTGCGATGTGCAAGAAGCTGAACTTGCTCAAGACCGGGTGCTCGGACGGCAGCCAGTGCCAGCCGTGTGCCGCCGGCGACAAGACTTGCACGACAGGTACTTGCATGGACGCGACGCCCTGCCGCGGCGATACCTGGTGGACCAAGGCCACCGGCGCCGACAAAGAGGCGGTGACCCAGCAGATCAAGCAGGAGATCGAGGTGCTCGACTACCTGCGCGAACTCTATCAGGTGTACGGCAACATTGGCGCCGGCGGCTAACGCGACGGCAACGCCTTCTGCAACGACCCGCAGCCTCATTTCCAGTTTCCCGGAGCGGACCATGAACACCCTACGCTTGCACAACGCCGCCCTGCTTGCCGCCTGTGCGCTCGCCGCCGCCTGCGCCCAGGACCGGCCCGAGATCAACCGCGTGCAGCCCAACCACATCGACAAGGCCGAATTGCTCGGCGACACCGGCAAGAACTCCGGGGTCGGCAACCTTGAGTTCTACATGCGCAGCACGGTCATCCAGACGTCGTTCACCGCGGCGTCGAGCTTTCCGGGCGAGATGAGCAAGATGACCCGCGGTGTGTTTGATGTGCAGGAGCGCGCCCTGTACTTCTACCGCACCTACGAATTCTTGGAAGGCTCGGAAGCGTTTGCGCAGAAGTCGGACACCGACATTCCGCTGCGCGACAAGGCTGGCAAGATCGTCGAGCACGCGGTACCGCAGGACTATCAGCAGCTGACCTGCAAGTCGGACACCGATTGCAGCAAAGGCGCGCGGTGCGCGGACCGCTGGCGCCAGAAGGACAAGTGGGCCGACGAAGGCCAGCACCACGGCTTTTGCGTGGTCAAGGCCAAGAAGTACATCTACCGCGGCGCGCCGGTGCTGGCGTATCCGATCGGCTCGCACTTCGACAAAGTGCACGACTTCAGCGCGGCGACGGGCGAGCAGACCAATGTCGTCAGTGAAAACACCAGCGACCGTCAC
>CAXRHS010000925.1:0-4386 GCA_964230235.1 Myxococcota bacterium | reverse complement strand
CGTCTTTCTTGGGCTCTTCTTTCTTGCCGCCGCAGCCACCTTTGCCGCCGCAGCCGCCCTTGCCGCCGCAGCCGCCCTTGCCGGCGTCGGCAACAGTCGACCCGTCGCAATCCATCGCCGAAGCCGAGCCGGCACCGAGCGTCAGGCCCAGCGCCGCAGCGCCCAAAGTCTTGGCCCAATCTTTCGTGTTCATGCTGTCCTCCAGCCGGCTGGCGCCCGTACGCGCCGCTGCGGCACTGTCGTCGCAGGCGTCGATCGCCCAATGGCGATCGCGTCGTTGGTTGTGCGTGACGTGGCCAGCCCGCGCGCCCCATGCCCGCGGCAAGGCACCCCCTGCGGGGCGCAAGAATAGCGTAAAGGGCGTGGGGGTCAACGGAATCGGGGTCGGGCCGTTGACCAGGGCCTGGACAAATGTTCAGTCCCTGCTACCCTTGCCCCCCTGCCTCCGGAGGCCGTCATGCGTCCCACCAAGCCGTTCCCGCCCGCAGCCGCGCCAGACGACGCGACCGCCACTGCCCGCGAACGCGATCCACCGCGCCGCGATGTGCGGCGGCCAGCTCTGGAATTCGGGTCGTTCTCCGACCGCATCATCGCCAGCCGCGAGCTGCCGGCGCGCCCTGCCCGCTTCGCTCCATTTCCGGCCAACCTGTCGCCGCGCCTGCAGCAGGTGCTGCGCTACCGGGGCATCGAGCAGTTGTACAGCCATCAGGCCGAGGCGTTTGCTGCAGCCACCGCTGGCGAAAACGTCGTGGTGACGACCGGCACTGCTTCGGGCAAGTCGCTGACCTACCTGCTGCCCGTGGTCCAGGCCGTCCTGGACGACCCCGCAGCGCGCGCGCTGCTGCTGTTTCCGACCAAAGCGCTGACGCAAGACCAGCTGCGCGGCGTGCTAGAGTTGGTGCGCGAACTGGAAGGCAACCCCGTGCAAGCGGGCGTCTATGACGGCGATACCCCGCCGGCGGAGCGCTCGCGGGTCCGCGATCACGCCAACCTGGTGCTGACCAACCCCGACATGCTCAATGCAGCGCTGCTGCCCAACCACGGCCGGCAGGGCTTTTCGCATTTGTTCCGAAACGTTCGCTACATCGTGGTCGACGAACTGCACTCGTACCGCGGCGCGTTTGGTGCCCACCTGGCCAACGTGCTGCGACGGCTGCTGCGCATCTGTCGCCACTACGGGTCGCATCCAACTTTTCTGTGCAGTTCTGCAACCATCGCCAACGCACGAGAGCACGCCGAGGCGCTGTGCGTCCATGGTCGCGGCAAGGCGGGCTTTCGCCTCGTCGATCAAGACGGCTCGCCGTCCGCGGGCAAGGTCATCCACTTCTGGCAGCCCAAGCTTGGCCGCAACTTTCAGCCCAAGCCAGTCACCAGCGAAATGGCAATGCTGTTGCCGCTGCTCATCGACGCGCGCCACCGCAGCATCGCATTTTGTCGGTCGCGCAAAGAGACCGAGATTGTGCTCAAGCAGGCGCGCGATACGTTGGCTGACTCGGCCGGCCATGACGAGTCCTATCTGCTGGCCGGCTACCGCGGCGGCTACACGCCTGAAGAGCGGCGCAAGGTCGAGCGCGATCTGGCCGATGGCCGGCTGCTCGGGGTGGTCTCGACCAATGCACTGGAGCTCGGCGTGGACATCGGCGCGCTTGAAGTCGTGGTCCAGGCGGGCTTTCCGGGCACGCGCGCCAGCTTCTGGCAGCAAATGGGCCGCGCGGGACGCCGGCAAGAAAAAGCCCACGGAATCCTCATCTTGGCAGTGGCGCCGTTGGACCAACACATTGCCCGCGATCCCGACTGGCTCATCGGCCAGGCTACCGAGCACGCCGTGTTGGATCGCGACAACCTCGCGATCCAGTTGGCGCATGTGCGCGCGGCCGCTGCGGAATTGCCGTTGTGCTTGGACGACGCCGCGCTGTTTCCAGACCTCGGCGAGATTGTGCCGGTGCTGCGCAAGGCCGGTGAGCTGCGACAGGTCGCCGACGCCTGGCATTGGGCGGGTGGCGCATTTCCTGCGGGTGAATTCAGCCTGCGCAACGTCGACCGCGACCGCTTCAAGCTGGTCAATCGCCTGACCGGGCGCACCGTGACGGAGATGGACCGCCACCAGGTGTACCGGGAAGCTCACCCGCGCGCCGTGTACCTGCACGATGGTGTGCAGTACCAGGTCGAGGCCCTCGATCTGGTCGCCCATGTCGCGACCGTGGTGGAGGTCCACCAGGGCTTCTACACTCAGCCCGACGACCGCACCAACATCGACGTGCTGCTGACCCAAGAGAGCAAGGAGCTCGGCCGGACGACCGTGCACTTTGGCGACGTGCGCATCGACAACGCCGTGGTCGGCTTCAAGATGCTGGAGTTCAACACCCACCAGAATCTGGGCTATGAAGAGTTGCACGAAGAACTGCGCACCCGCCTGGAAACCGAGGCGATCTGGCTGCAAGTGCCAGAAAACGTGCTCGATGTCCTGGGCCGTGAGCCAACCGATCCGCTGACGGGGCTGGTGTATGCGCTCGCGGCGTCGATGCGGATTCGGACCATGGCCGAGCCGAGCGATCTACGCGGAACGAGCTTTCACTTTGTCGAAGAGGCGACCGGACTGACGCGCACCGCGATCATCTGCCACGATTGCCATCCGGGCGGCTTGGGCTACTCGGCCAAGGGCTTTGACTTCGTGCAGGACATTGCCAAGGCCGCATTGGCACTGGTGCAAGGCTGTGCGTGCAAGTCGGGTTGTCCGGCCTGCGTCGGCAGCTGGAGCCAGAACCGGTTCCTGGTCGCTTGGGGCCTGCGCAACCTGTGGACGGAGTCGGCCCTGCCGGTCGAGCTGCGCGACGCCGCGGCACGCTCCCCCATCGCACTGCCGACCGTGGCCAGGATTGCCTGGGCAGAACTTGCCCAGCATTGGGAGCTGGTGGTGGCCCGCATGCAAAAGTACCGGTCGTTCGGCGCAGAGGTGCTGGCGACCGTGCAAGCGGCCGAGGTGCGCGGCGAGCGGTTGGTGCTGACCGTGCAGAGCGTCGGCCTTGCCGATTGGATCGGCCGCGGCGAGACGCGGGGCCGCCTGGAGTCGGCGCTGCGCAAGTTTGTCGAAGCACCCGGCGGAACATTTGTGGAGTTGGTGGTCAGCGCTCCGGATCGCGAGCGGGCGCTGCACCGCCAGATCAAGCTGCAAAGGCGCCACGACGACCTGGTGGACACACCGGCAGTCGACGAGCGGGCCGCCAATGCGACCCTGGCGAGCGGCTACGTGCTGGCCAAGGGCGATGACAGCGTCAACTGACGGCCCGCTTCGGCAGCTGCGCAAGGCGCTTGCCGCGCAAGTTGCAGGTCGGCCGGCGCCAACCGCGCCCGCAACCCCGCCTGCAGTCTCGACAGATGCGACCCCGCCAGGCACGGCACAACGAACCGAGGGACAGCGTCGGCCCGCCAGTGCCGTCACCGACGGCGAATTGTCCGAAAAGCTCGCCACCCTGCCCGTCCTTTTGCGCAGCTTTGTGGCGTTGGATGCAGGCCAGCGGGCCGCGGCGACTTCGCCAGAATCGGCCACGTTGGTGCGGGCCCCGGTGGGCAGCGGCAAGACGACAGTGCTGGCCCACCGTGTGCTGTGGCTTCGTCATGCCCTGGGTGTGCCGCTCGGCCAGATTGCGGCACTGACGTTCACCCAAGCGGCGGCGCAAGAGCTGGTGGGGCGGGTCGAGGCGATGGTGAGCGATCCGGGGCCGGACGACGGCTTTGGGTGGTTCGGTACGTTCCACGGCGTTGCCCGGGCGACGCTGGCGCGGGTTGGCGCGGGCGCTACAGGATTTGGTCTGTGCACGGAGAGCGACGGGCAAGCGCTCCTTGCCCAGGTTGCCGCCGATCTCCGCATGGGAAAACGGCAGCTTGCGGCTGCATGGGACGACCTGGCGCTGCTGCGGCGCGGGGCGACCACTGGCTGGCCTGCCGATCGCCTGCAACGAACCACTGAGCTGCTGCTTGGCTACCGTGCGGCGCTGGGGCGCGAAAACCTGGTCGATTTTGATGGCTTGCTGGAGTCGTGCGCGGCTTGGGCGGCGGGCGCATCCGAAGCGGAGCTGCCACGCTGGCTGGTCATCGACGAACTGCAGGATTGCAATGAGCTGGAATTGCGTTGCCTTCTTGCGATGCGGCGCCCGGGCACTGGACTGTTTGCCGTAGGCGACCCCGACCAGGCGATCTATGGCTGGCGCGGCGGCAGGGGCGATGTGTTTGAACACCTGGCCGCTTCGTGGCCGGCGGCGGTCGTTGCTTTGGGCCACAACTACCGGTCTACGCCAGAAATCGGGCGCGCGGCCGCAGCGGCGATCGGTGGCTCGGCGCGCGCGCCAGTGCTGCATGTGCGCGGTGCGGGCCAAGCGATTGCGGTGC
>CAXRHS010000924.1:0-4569 GCA_964230235.1 Myxococcota bacterium | reverse complement strand
ACGAACTGTGGCGAATGACCACGATGTCCGGGGCCATCGCTTCCAGGTTGCGGGCGGTGTCGAGCAGCGTCTCGCCTTTGGAGAGCGACGACGTGCTGGCCGAAAAGCCCATGGTATCGGCACTCAAGCGCTTGGCGGCGAGCTCAAAGCTCATCTTGGTGCGGGTCGAGTTTTCGACAAAGAAGGTCAACACCGTGACGCCGCGCAGCGTCGGCAGCTTCTTGATGCGCCGCTGATTGACGGCCTTCATCTGCGCCGCCATGTCGAGCAAGGCGGTAATTTGATCGGCCGACAGTTCTTCCAGACCCAGCAGATGGCGCAGTTGCAGGTTGGACGGCGCGGTCATGGCGACACCACCTTGGCCGGCGCCGCTGCATCCGCAGGCAATTGCACCACGCTGTGCAGCCGGCCGCGCGCGTCGCAGCGGACTTGAATCTTGCTGCCGCCAGGCACCGTGATCGCATGGCCGACCGCGTCTGCCGCAATCGGCAGCTCGCGCCCTCCGCGATCGAGCAGCACCGCCAGGGCCACCGCGCGCGGCCGGCCGAAATCGACCAGGGCATTGAGCGCCGCCCGCACCGTGCGACCGGTGTACAGCACGTCGTCGACCAGGACGACCCGCCGGCCGGTCAGGTCACCGGGCAGCGTGGTGTGGCCCTCGGCGGCGCGCGGCCCCTTGAGCCACATGTCGTCGCGGTACAGCGTAATGTCGAGCGCGCCGACCTGGGGAGCAAAGCCCAGCGCCACGCTGAGCAGGCCGGCCAGTTCGCCGGCCACCGCCACGCCACCGGTGCGAATGCCGATGAGCCACGGAAAAGACGCCTCGTCGTGCGGCCACGGCAACGCCAGCACTTCGTCGGCAAGGCTGCGCATGACCTGATCGAGGTCGGCGCGGTCCAAAAGCGGCGGTTGCTCGCTCACGGTGTGGCCTGCCACCGGGCGCAGTCGCCCTCGGGAGCTTGCTGGTGGATGAAAGCGAACATGCGGCCAAGCTCAGGGCGGTACCAGTCGTCGACGAATGCCCACCAGCGCACCCCGGCTTTGCCCTTGACGGTGTCGAGCGGCACCAGCCCAAAAAACCGTCCGTCCTTGCTGTTGTCGCGGTTGTCGCCCATGACCAACAGGTGGCCTTCGGGCACCACGAAATCCGGGAACTCGCGGTTCTCGGGCGGGCTGTAGCGCATGGCGTGGGGGCCATAGCGCAGGCCATTCCACTCGGCTGGGGGCCAGTTGGCGGCGTTGTCGACGTCGAGCAGGCCCGGCGCGGCCGAGACATGGTGTTGCGCCGTGTACACGAAGCCGCCCAGGCACTCCTGCACGACCTTGCAGCGGTAGGCGCCGCCGAGCGCCGACTGCCCGCAGTCGCCCGCGTGATCGACGACCTTGCGCGCAATGGGCTTACCGTCGATGGCGATCGCGTTGTCGACCATCCGCACCCGCTGGCCGGCCACGGCCACCACCCGCTTGATGAGGTCCTTGCCCGCCGAATCCGGGTCGTCGTCGTAGGGGTATTCGAACACCACGATTTCGCCCGGCTTGGGGTCGCGCAACGGCAGGTATTTCAAGCGAGTGAACGGAATCTTTAGCCCATACAAGAACTTGTTGACAAAAAGGTGGTCGTGGATCTGCAGCGTCGGAATCATCGATCCGGTCGGGATCTTGAACGCCTCGAACACGAACGCGCGGATGCCGAGCGTCAGCAGCAGCGCCAGCGCGATGGCTTCGACCAGTTCGCGGGTCGGCGACTTGCGAAACTGGCCCAGGTGCACGGTCAGGCCGTCGTCAAACGCGCCGACCGCCCGCTCAAAGCGCGCCACTTCGCCGGAACCAGCATCGCCTGAGGTCTGGCTGCGCGCCTGCCGCATGGCGGCCAGCTGATCGCGCAACACCTGCAACACTTCGGGAGTGAGCAGCCGGCCGCGCTTGCGCAGCAGAGCTTCTCCCGTAGTTTCCAAGTATTCGGATCGCTCGCGCAGTTGGCGCAGCGTCCGGCGCAGGGCCTTGGGGTCCGTTGGCGCGCTGTCGCTTTGGCTTTGGCTCACGGGGAGATCACCGGCAATGCCGCAGTATCAGGCATGATTGCCGCGTCCACCCCGCGGTCGCGGACTGGGTCGGGCGCGGCAGCCTACAACCCACAGGCGCCGCTTATCAATCCCTGTGCTGGCCGCGGCCTACTTGTCGGCGCGCACCAGGATGTCGTCGACGAAGACGCCCGCGCCACCATTGCCACCGCAGTCCAGCGAGTCAAAATTGAAAATCAACTGTACGGTCTTGTTGTGGAATGCGCTGATGTCAAAGGTGACGTCGCCCCACTTCTTGTAGTAATTGAGCTTGACCGGCGAAAAATCGGCTTTGGTCGCAGCGCCGCCGATTTCTTGCACCGTCACCCAGTACTTGTCCCAGGTGCCGGTTTCGGTGTCGACATAGGTCTTGAAGTTCAAGAAGGTCTTGGCGCCCACCGCCGGTATCTTGATAAAGAAGTTTCCGGACTTGGCGGTGCCCGTGACCTTGGTCGCGCCGGAGGGGCAGGTGAAGTTGTACAGCGTGCCCACCAGGCCATTGAAGTTGAGCGAGCAATCGCCGGAGAAGAACGCCGCACCCGCGTCGTTGTCGACCTTCCAGCCGATGGCATTGGCGTTGGCGATGGTAAACGCGCTGGCGTTGCCGCAGGTGATCATCTCGCCGAACACCGGAACCGGTTGGGTGCTGATTTGCAGGTCATCGATAAACCAGCCCTTGCCGGAGTTGGCTGCGGAGTCCTTGGTATTGAAGTAGAAGTTCAGCCGCACCTTTTTGCCCGCCATCGCGCTCAGGTCCACCCACGCCCACCGCCAACCGTTCTTGTGGTTGCTGGCGGTGCTGAGCAGGGCATTGACCGGCAGCGACACGAAAGCGTCGCCGCTGACTTCGACGTAGCGTTGGTCGTAGTTGCCCGACTCGGTGTCGGCGAACTCCTTGAAAAGCAGGGTAACCGCGCCCGTTCCCGCTCCGGTCAAGTCGAGCACCGGTGAGGTGGCGCGGGTCTGCACCAACCCTGGGAATGAGCTGCCATTGTTGACGTTGAGCGAGGTCTTGCTCGCATTGGTGACGTTGACCGAGACAATGTCGGGGGTGGCGTCGATAGCAAACGCGCTTCCGCTGGTGTTGGCCGCGCCGAAGATCCAGCCGTGGTTGTTGGCGGCAAAGGGCTCGGTCCAAGTGACGGACGGGGACACCGGCACCACGGGGCCGGCATACACGTCCAACTGGTCGACGAAAACGCCAGCGCCGGAATTGCCGATGCCGTCGACGGTATCGAAGCGGAAGCGGATCTGGAACTTCTTGCCGATCATTGATTTGACGTCCACGGTCTGCATCTGCCAGGCGGCGCCTGCCGGCAACTGCTGCGAGATGGCGGTGGTCGCGAAGCCGTCCGCGCTGATTTCGACCCAGCAGCGGTCCAATCCGGGCTCCTGCACCTGAACCCAGCTAAAGAACGCCAGCGTCATCTGGGCGCCCGCATAGCCGCTGGCGTCGACCAGGAACTTGCCGTACGCCGTCGCCTTGATGGTCTGGCCGCCGTCGCCGTAGCTGGTGCCGTTGTTCAGGTTCAGCGAAGCGGCGCCAGTCAGCTTGCCGGGGACGGCGGGGCTGGCGTCGGTGGCCCACTTGACGTTGGCGGTGCCGCCCGCGTTGACCCACAGCGGATCGCCGAAGTCGACGTTGGAGACGAACGGCAGCTTGAACTCTGGGCACACGGCGGTGGCCACGCCCAGCGCGTACTTGCAGTTGCCAGTCAGTGCGTCGCACGAATCGGCGGTGCATGGGTTGCCGTCGTCGCACACTTTGGCGGGGCCAGCGGTGCACTTGCTGTCTTTGCAGACATCGGGCGCGGTGCACTTGGCGCCGTCGTCGCAGGTTGCCGCGTTGGCCGCGTTGGCGCACTTCTTGGCGACTTCGTCGCAGCTGTCGTTGGTGCAGACGTTGGCGTCGTCGCAGTTCCTCGGCACGGTGTTCTGGCACTTGCCGTCCTTGCAGGTGTCCTTTTCGGTGCAGTACTTGCCGTCGTCGCAGGCCGCTACATTGTTGGCGACCTTGCAGCCGGCGGTCTTGTCGCAACTGTCGTCGGTGCACGGGTTGTTGTCGTTGCAGTTTAGCGTGCTGGTGCCCTTGCACAGGCCCTTGCCGTCACAAGTGTCGCCGAGCGTGCACGCGTCGCCGTCCACGCACGGCTTGGTGTTGTTGGTGGTGCTGCAGATGTTGTCCTTGCAGCCATCATCGGTGCAGGGGTTGTTGTCGTCGCAATTCTTGCCGATGCCGGCGCACTTGCCGTTGGCGTCACACTTGTCGGCCGTCGTGCAGGTGTTGCCGTCGTCGCAGGTGCCGCCGGCGGGCGCAGGCTTGTAGCCGCAGCCGGTCTTGGGGTCGCAACTGTCCACCGTGCAAACGTTTTTGTCGTCACAGTTCACGGTCGGCTTGCCCTTGCAAGTTCCGGCCGCGCAAGTGTCTTCGGTGGTGCACACGTTGTTGTCGGTGCACTTGGCGACGTTGGGGGCGGCGACGCAGCCCTTGACCTTGTCGCAGCTGTCG
>CAXRHS010000923.1:0-3247 GCA_964230235.1 Myxococcota bacterium | reverse complement strand
GGCGAAAGCGGCGTCCGGTCGATCGGCCGGGTGCAGACGCCAACGCTGGCGATCCTGGTCCGGCGTGAAAACGAGATCGCGCAGTTCGTTCCCAAGGACTTCTGGACCCTGCTCGCGCGGTTTCGCACCGCCGACGGCCAGATCTACAGCGGTCGCTGGTTCAAGCCCGGCGAGGGCGAGACCACGCTGGAGCGCTTTGACACGGAAGCGGCCGCCCTGCAGCTGCGGCAGCGCTTGCTGGCCGGCCAGGCGCATGTCCAAAAAGTTGAGAAAAAGCAGGAAAAGAAGAAACCTGAGTTGCTCTACGACCTGACCACGCTGCAGCGCGAAGCAAACAAGCGCTTTGGTTTGACCGCCGAACAGACGCTGGCGATCGCGCAAGAACTGTACGAAGCACAACTGATTTCGTACCCGCGCACCAATAGCCGCTACTTGACCCAGCAAGACGCCGCCCAGGCGCCAAGCTGGCTCAGTGCGCTGGACCGCGGGCCATGGGCCGGCTACGTCGGCCAGGTGCGGGCGATGGGCCAGGCGGGGCAGTTCCCGCCGATTGGCAAGCGATTTGTGGACGACAAGGAAGTCGAGGACCACCCGGCGATCACGGTGACCAACAAGGCCGTTCGCGTCGTCGAAGGCCAGCCGCAGCTGAGCCCGGACCAGCAACGCATCTACGATCTGGTGGCGCGCCGCTTGTTGTCGACCTGGTTTGGCGACCGCATCGAGCAAAAGACCACCGCGATAACCGCGGTTCAGGCGGCAGACGGCGCGAGCGAGCTTTTTCGCACGACCGGCACGGTAGTGGCAGACCCGGGCTGGACGGCCGTCGACCAACCGCGGCGCGACAAGCCAGCCAGGCCAGACGACGACGACACGGAACTGCCGCCGCTGCGGCGCGGCGAACCGGTGGATGTGGTGGAGATGACCACCAAGGCGGGCAAGACCTCGCCGCCAAAACCGTTGACGGAAGCGGACTTATTGGCCGCCATGCAGGGAGCGGGCAAGCTCGTCGACGACGAGGAATTGCGCGGCGCCATGAAGGACAGCGGCCTCGGCACGCCGGCGACGCGCGCCAACATCATCGAAACACTCATCAAACGCGACTATGCGACGCGCAAGGGCAAGAATCTGCTGGCGACCCCGCTCGGCGTGGCGCTGATCGGCGGCCTGCCGCTGGAGACCCTCAAGTCGCCAGAGATGACCGGGCAGTGGGAAGCGACGATGGAGCGTATTCGCCGTGGCCAGGCGGATCCGGCCGCGTTCCTGAGCGATATTGAGCGCTTTACCACCCAGGCCGTCGGCGATTTGCGCCGTCTGGGCGTGGTCACGGCCAACCGATCCGCGCAGTCGGGTGCCGCGGCAGCGGTGCGGCCGGCGTGTCCGACCTGTCGTTCGCCCATGACGGCGCGCGAATTTGGCGGTCGGCGATCACTGCGTTGTTCTGGCCTGCTGCGACCCAGCTGCCGGGCCAGCTATGCCGTGGACGCCGACGAGCGACCAGTCGAGCGGTGCCGCCACTGCGGCGGGCCGCGCCAGGACACCCGCGACGGCCCGACCTACTGCCTGCGCTGCGGCCGACCCGCCGAGCTGCAGGCCGACCGCCCGCCCTGGCCTGCGCTGCACGCCTGCCCCACCTGTCGACAACTGGCCCGCTTGGTGTGGGTCGCCCGCGATCGCGCGTGGGTACACCGCTGCAACGCGTGCGACAGCTGGATATCCGGCACACCGGTCGAGCAGACCGGACCGGAGCCAGTCCGGCCGCCTTGCACCCGTTGCAGCCAGCCCATGACGGCCGTCTGGAGCCGCCAGCGCGAGGCTTGGATGCTGCGCTGCTTGGACTGCGGCAACTGGGCGTGGGCCGACGCACCGTCCAAGCCGTTGAATTCGTAGCGCGCGCCCCCGGCTGGCAACTTTTTTCAGCTTGTGTAGATCGCGCTCTGGCCTCCCTGCGTCTGACCTGCATCCCGGGCCGAACCCGGAACCGGAACGAAGGCATGGCGGAGTGGTTCCGCCCGCCAGCCGGCTACGACTGTCCGCCCCCGACTGGACTGGTCGCCATCCGCGGCCCAACGCCGCACCTTTGGAGTTGTCCTCATGAAGCGCATTGCCCTCTCCTTGTCTACCTTGTTTGCCGCCGCCCTGCCGTTGACCGGATTTGCGGCAGCGGCTGCCCGCCCGGCAAGCCCGACCGCCGTCACGGCTTCTGCCCTGTCGCCCGGCAGCCTCGGCGGCTACGTCCAGCAAAAGGGCGCGCGACCAGACAGCGCGGTCGCTGGCGCGGTCAAGGTCAAGCTGATCAACGAGTTTGCGCAGCCGGTCGCCCGCCACGAGACCGCCTCCGTTCCCGACGTCGCTGGATTCGCCAGCTTGCTGCCGCAAAAGAATGCGGCAGTGCAAGGCTTGATGAGCACAGGCCAGAACAACGCTGTATTGCTGCACGGCCTGCCGGCGCGGGCCAAATAGCCGCAACCAGTACCGACGCGACGGCGGCTTGCCGAAAGGGGGCCGCCGTTGGCGTTTTTGCGCGATTTGCTCAAAACTCCTGCCGAGCCTACACTGCAGTAACCGCCGTTTGCGCCGCGCGAGCCGACCGTGCAACTTGAACCTGTCGCCGTGGCAAGCCTGATCGACCTGTACGAGGACGATCCGGAAGGCTTGCACGCGCTTGTCGACTGCTTTGCCCAATCAGCGCGCGAACTGCACGGGCAAGTCGAGTTGGGGGTCGAGCGCCACGATCTGCACACAGTCGGGCGGGCCGCGCACACCCTGCGTTCGTCTGCTGGCCACTTTGGCGCGACACCGCTGGTGCAGTTGTGCGGTGAACTGGAACAGCGGACACTGGTGGACCCGGATTGGGCGACGGTGGTGGTGCTGTCGGCCCGACTCGGACCTGCCGTGCAGGAGACGCTGCACGCGGTGGACATGCTGGCCGCCGGCGCGGCTCAGGGCAAGTAGAAAACCGAATCGATTTGCTGCGAGGGCTCCTTGCTTGCACCGCGGGTCGCAAGCTCGCGACTTTGCCAGTCGACGCGCCGCTGCGCTCCGCGCTCTTGTTGACCCACTTGTTCTTTCCGGGACCAACCGAAGGACCGCTGGCCCGCATGAGTTTGCAATCAGATTGAGGCACGCCAACATGCGCAAGGAATCATGGGCGCAACGGACGGCAAGGCCCGCTTTGGCCGATGATGGCTGCCCATGAAGACCAACCCGCGTGTGCCCTGGCTGAGCGAAACGCGCGTCGACGGGCTGA
>CAXRHS010000922.1:0-7931 GCA_964230235.1 Myxococcota bacterium | reverse complement strand
AAGAAGCAGCGGGCGCAGCCAGGCCAAGGGCTGCGTGGCTCGTCAGACCTGCACGCCTTTGGCGACAGCAACGCCTACCTTTCCCGCCGCGGCGACCACCTGCTGCTGACGCTGGAACACCGCGCCGCTGAACCGCCGCCGCCGCTGCCACTGATGCTCAAGACCCTGGCCGATGGCAGCCGGCCACACTTGGAACTGCACGACGATGCGCAGCCGCCGCCCGACTCCGGCAACGTCGTCGAACTGGCGAATGCGGCGTGGCAACTGCTGCGGCGGCACGGTACGCCGGTCACGCGGCAGGCGATGCGCGACAAGCTGCGCGTCAACAACAGCAGGCTCGGCGATGCGCTGGCGGCGCTGGAAGACGGCAAGCGGGTGGTGCGGACCGAGGCGGGCTGGGTGGCGGTGCAGCCGGCGGTAGCCGACGCACAGCAAGGGCTGCCGCTGGGTTAGGTCGCGGAAACTGCGGGTAAATGGCGCTGCTGTAGCCAGGGAAAACGAGATGCCGACGGCCAGGCACGCGCGGGAGCGAGGCGTTCCGTTCTGGCGCGCACCCAGGGGCGCGGCCGGAACGGAACGCAGGTTTGCCAGCGGCGATGGGATTTTGGGTGTTGCTGGGATTGGGGTGTAACAGACCGGCAAGCTCATCGACGCCGCAGTCGCCGCCGAGATTGTGGCTGCCATGACGCCACTTGCCTTGCAGTTGTCCGCGCAAGTCCAGCGCGAACTGGAGTGTCGGCACGCCGATGCCGACACCATCCGCAAGCTCGAAGTTCAGCGCGCCAGCGAAGCGGTCGACCTCGCCCGGCGGCGCTACATGCAAGTCGACCCCGACCGGCGGATGGTCGCCGACGCCCTTGAGGCTGAGTGGAACTTGGCGCTACGCGCGCTGCGCGATGCCCGCGACAACTACGTGCAGTGGCAACAGGCGCAAAGCAAGGCCGCCGTCGCGCTGACATCGGCGCAATTGGCAGAACTGGCTGGTGATTTTCAGAGCGTCTGGGCCGACTCAGCCACTGCCAGCAAAGACCGCAAACGGATGCTTGGCCTGCTCTTGGCAGACGTCATGCTGCTGCGCGAACCCGGTGGCGACATTTCCGTGCACATGCGCTACAAGACCGGCGTGACCAAGTCGCTCGTCATCGAACGACGCCTGCAACTCTGGCAATTGCACAAGACGCAGGCCGCCACCTTGTCCGCGCTCGACGACCTGCTGAACGACTACACCGACGCAGAAACCGCGGAGCGTCTCAACGCCATGGGCCTTGTGCCGGCGATCCGCGCAAGGTTCACCCGCCAAATCGTGCAAAACCTTCGAAAGGACAACGGTTTGCCTTCGTATGCCAAGCGCCTTGAGACCCGAGGTATGCTCACGGTTCTGCAACTCGCCGAAGCCCACGGCGTCTGCCACGCCACAATTCGGCAATGGCACCGCCAAGGAAAGCTGACGGCCATCCGCGCCGA
Organism: Myxococcota bacterium; assembly: GCA_964230235.1. GTDB lineage: Bacteria > Myxococcota_A > UBA9042 > UBA9042 > UBA9042 > SXRM01. The sequence goes on along the minus strand of CAXRHS010000922.1, from coordinate 6,467 downwards.
CGACAAAGGCAAGTGGCTGTTCGACCCGAAGGTACAGAACATCCCGGAATTGAAAATCAAAGGCTCAAGTCAGCTGGCGAATCCAGAGCAACTTGCACAACAAGAGGAACGAGGTGCAGTATGAAGCCATCATCTTTCCATCGCATGCCGAGCAGATGCCACGCGCCTTGCAGCTGAACGCCACCAGTTGGTCGGTCTTGCACGTCCCGCACCAAAGGCGGCAAAATCCCTTCGAAATTACACCGCAGTCCAAGAACGCATTGACCGCCTTGGTGATGAACTTCGGCAGTCCGTGACCGTCATTGGCCTCGCGTAGCTCGCGCTGCAGCAGCGGCCACTGCTCGACAAACACCTGCCGCACCAGGTTGTCCTCGGGCGAGCGGCGAACGTACGAAAGCGAGTGCCCGCTGGCCAGGGCAGGGGGGCGGGCGGCAGCTACCGTCGGCGTGCCCGCGAACCTGGCGGGCCGAGGCGGACGATGTCCTGGGTACGGCGGGCTGGCAGGTGGCTGTTTTCGGCGGTGCGCGGGGTGATGTACCTCGTGTTCGCGATCGTGTGTTGTGCCGGGCTGCACCACGCCTGGACCGCCGAGCGAACGCAGGCCGACCCCGACGCCGAACTGCGCCGGCTCAAGGCCCAGCTGGTCGAGGCGACCATGCGCGGGCAGGAATTGCGGGCCCGCGTCGAGGCGTTTGACAAGCGGCCCGAGGTGCGGTTGCAGATGATTCGCACCGAACTTGGGATGTTGCGGCCGGATGAAAGGGTGTATGTGTTGAAGTAGTGCGCAGTTGTGCACCGGCAGGCGCGTGCCCTGGCACCCACCGGCCGCTTTTCGGCCGGTGGGTGCCAGTGCTGCCCCAAAGAATGCCCAGCCTGACTGCATTTCGGTTCGACCCGATGAGGATTGCGTCTGCTTCACAAATCCGTACGGCGGACTCGCGCGATTCGGCGCTTGTCATTGGGTCGACGCAAGGGTCGTGCCGACCGACTGCGATACGCCTTGGCCGCTATTTGGGCGCCTGCGTTGGCGCACTCAGCTTGCCGACTTCGGCCTTGGGTATTGGCCACATGGTGACCGGCGCTGCTTTGCCGTTCGATAGCACTGGGCCAGCGCTTGCGCCCTGGACTGTTGCGAATACCCACGGCTTGGGCGCAGCTTTGTCAAGCGGCGGCAACTGGGGTCCGGCCTTGAGGCGATCCTTGAGCGCAATCGTTGAGGTATAGCTGGTCGGGACAACCACCGCAGGCGGCGACGCCTTCGGCAATTCAGGCTTGCTGTTCTTGCACAGCTTATCGTCGGCTGCCAGGGCCGGCTGCGTGGGTGGCGGCGGATTCGCCAACGTGGCCTGAGTGCCTGCGGCCAGTGCGGCCGCCAGTTGAGGCGTCTTCGCTGCCAGAGTTGCGAACGCCTTGAGGAAGGCAGCGTTGGCCGGGTGGTCTGGGTTGTTGGGTTTCGGGAAGTCGGCAGGCAGTTCGGCGCGGGCGGTTGCGGCATGGCCGGCCGCGAGCAAAAGGCAGGCAATGGCAAGCAATGCTCGAGTCTTGAGGTTCATTGTGGCTCCTTGGGATCGGCGCAGGTGTGCGATTGCGGTCACTGTACTTTGCCGTTGCACCAAGGTGGTGTCGGCTTGGGGTTGTGTTTTTCGCACTCTGGTTTTGTGTCGCGGCAGCAATCTGCAAAGGACTGCCACTTCAGTGTGCCATCGACATACTGTTTGCTGCAGGTGAGGCCGTCTGTGACTTTGAAGCAGCAGTTGGTGCCAAGTTCCGCCGCGCTACACGGGCAGCCCGCTGTCTGCGGCAGTGCACAGTCGGGGTATTTGGCTGAATCCACGGCGTCTGCGGCGTCTGCGGCGTCTGACTCCACCGAAGCGTTGACGTCTGCACTTGAGTCGGCGTTCGCGCTGTCGGCTAGCGCGCTGGCGTCGGCATCGCCGTCGCTTCCACCGTCCACGCTGGTTGGCTGGCTGTCTGTCTCAGCGGCGGGCAAAGGAACTGGGCTGCCACAGCCGAAAGCGCCGAGGATCAGCAGCCAAAGGCCTTTTGCCTCGCCGCGGCACAACCAGAACTTGGGCTTGTTCACAGGAGCCTCGCTTGGGCCGACGGTTCAGTCGGTCACGATCGGATCGGGTATATTTCCGCAGTTGTGCGAACGATAGTCGCCGATGTACTTGCAGATGTAGTCCTCCATCACCCGAAAGTCCGAATGGACCGTGAGCGCGGAATCGGGTGCGCCGTCGGCGTGCGGGTAGAACATCAGCCCAGAATCGCCGGGAATCGCTGAGGCAAACAGACCAAAGACGTTGTCGATGCTGCTGTCGCTGTAGAGCGCCGCGGCCGTGCCGGCTTGCGAAATCGCCCAGAGGTTTTGGATATAGTCCGCGCCCCCGAGCAACCCGAACGCCGGGACGCTGTCGGCAGCCGGCGGTGCCGCTTTGGACACAAGCGTGCTGCGGTGAACAAACGGGCAGACGCCACCGGCACACGAAATCATCCGGCCGATGAGGAAATGGCCTGTAAACTCGCTGTCCGGCAATCCGGTCGTGCTGCGGATCGTGCTGTACTCCAAGAATGGCTTGGCGACAGTGGTTCCGGGCGCGACGCCGGTTTGTCGCCAGGTGTTGGTCGCGTAGTCCAGGACGAAAACGCGCAGACCGCCAGTGGCATCGGGCAGGACGGCAACGGTGCGATATTGGTTCGGCGTCCACCCTTGCACGTACTGATCCGGCCAGTCCTTGGCAACTGGGGCCTGAGCACCGGCAAGCGGTAGGCCGAATTCGAAGTCAAGCAGCGGCCCTTCCTCAACCCAGGAATTTTGGTCGAGCCCAAAGCTGCGAAATTGCCCGGAGCGGCTCAAGTAGACAAGCCCCAGGATCCGGGAATGGACGCCCTGGTGCCGCACCGTTAGTTCCGGCGTGACTGCCGTCTGCAGATTGGTATTCCAACTCGGCAGGACGACGGTGCCGACCAAGTTGGGTACGCCAGCCGGGCTCACGCCAAACGTATGCACGGCCATGGCACCGAAGCTGTCGTGGGTGGCGACGAGCAGCCCGCCGGGCGTCGAGAATGCTGTGACGCCTCGAAGCCCCGCGCCCAGCGCGAACGAGGTGCTTTCCGACCAAGTCAGACATTCGCCTGGCGCTGCCGGGTCTGGCGAACCGGTACACGATTTAGCACCGACAGCGCCCAGCACGGCGCTGCGCATGTGCACGGCGTCGTTGGTCGCCCACACCGCAAACAGGCGCGTGTCGTACCGAACGAGGTCAACGCCGCCGCGAACGCTGGTGTTGGTGTCGATGACCAACTTCCCTTGGGCGTATCCCTGACAGCTCTCGCTGTCCATTGCGAAGATTGGGGCCCGCCACTGGCCAGGGGAGAGTTGGCCATCGCGGTTCCAGTCCACGCCGAATGGTCCGGTTGGCAATGCATAGCTATATGGCGATGCCAGGTACAGGTTGTAGTTGAAGGCGGTACCGAACGGTACTTGCTCCACCGCACGTGCCGCATTGAGCTGCAATGCCGCATCGGAGGCCGAGAACCCTGGGACATTTGCGTAGTTCATCACGCTGAAATAGTGCGGGATGCAGTCAACGCCCGATAGGCCCCACTGACTGTGGCCCCAGTGGCTAAGCCCCAACGAATGGCCAAGTTCGTGTAGAAAAGTCGACGGGTGAAACCCAGTCACCAGCGCCGGCCCATTGGCTTGGCCGCCTTGATCTGGTGTATCCACTATCGCGTAGCGTGTCCGCCCGCGACGGACCGCATCGACTTGCCCTGCATCTACGTTATAGTGGTTTCGCAGGCTGTTGTCGTCTTCTCGCTCGACTACCGCCACCGCCACGGGAGAAATTGCACGGCTGAAGTGCAATCCCGGCGTCAACCCCGCAATCGTCAGCGTCGCATCGTTCTCATTCTGCACGACAAACGATTTGACATAGATTGGCTGGCCAAGCAGCAACGCGGCAAAGCCAACTGTGGCACCGATTTGCTCAGGCGTCAGGCCCGTGGCGTCGAAGGTATAGCTGGTGTTGTTGATCAAGAGCGTCACGTTGCCCGACACGGTCTGTGTGAAGTGCAAGATGTAGTCCTCAACAAGGCCATGCGGCGTGCCGGTACTCCATGCGCCGAAGGCAGCTTCGTCTACATCCAGCAACGGCGCGACGCCGAGATCCAAGTGCACCGCTACGCCGTTACTACCATCGGGGTTGCGTATGTGGGCCACGGGCGCACTTAGGTACGGCTGTTGGACGGCGGCGACCCAGGCCTCAAGCCCAGTTGTCCAACCGCCAATATCAGCGGTTGGATTTTCGCGCATGTATTGAAATGGACTGATGCCGGCGGGTACAGGGCCGCCAAAGTTGGTCAACCAATCGACCTCGACAAACACGTCCTTCTTGCGCGGGTTCGCACCCCAGCGGTGGAAATCCAGTTGATCAAGGCCGTTCGGCAACTGGCCGGCGACGCCCCAAACTTCCTCGCCGTCAAACAGGCCATCCCGATCGCTGTCCTTGCCCGGTAGGCTGTACGGGCAGCCCGCAACCGTTGGGCAAGTGCCGATGGCACCTTCCAACAGGTTGCCGACGCCGTCGTTGTCATCGTCGATGGGGTCGTTGCACGCGCACATCACCAGCCCTTCACGAAATGTATGCGACTGGAAGTCGTCGCGCACAAAGGGCGTGCCGACCAAGAACATCGACTCGTTGCCAGTCAAAGGCACCTGGGCGGCGCCAGCGACATCGTTGGCGATGCCCATGGCTTGCGCGGTGTAGGGCGCGGTGAATGCGACAAGCACATTGAGCACGCTTCCACCCGGCAAATGCGGTGTTCGCAGTTGGTCGCCAGCGGCGTAGGTGAAATAAGGCGCGTTGACGATCCAGCCGCCGACCGGTGCTGCGGCCTGTCGCAGCACGTTGTCCTTGGCGACGTTGCAAGTGCCCGTCGTGCCACTGTCGTAGGCCCGCAAAAGCAAGACGAAGTTGTCTGCTGGCCCGTCGGTGGGGTAGGTGAGGTGCGCGTTGCGGTTCTCCGGGCCCGCAATGTCGTCAGCTACGGCTACTTGCTGGAAACTTCCATCGGGGAGGACGCGGAACAAATGGAGCACCGGGTCTGCCCCGGAGGTAAGGTTGGATGTAAAGAAGTCGACCTGGCCGCCTTGTGGCAAGCTGAACATGTCCAAGTACACAGCCGGCGCGACCCCGAGGGTCCACCTAGACGCTGCGTCAGCGTTGCCACCCCAAGCCAGCCCAAGACAGACTACGGCCAAACCAGTGCATAAGAAGCGGCCACTTCGGGCTTCGGGCTTCGGGCTTCGGGCTTCGGGCTTCATCGTAATTCTCCCCTTGAAAACAGGCTCTATCGGTTGTTTCCCGAGGTCAACCCGCCAAACCTGGCAGGGTTCAGATGCCAAGCTGGTCTGAAACTGGATGGGCACATGGTGCATCGGCGCTCGACCTGTTGCTGCTTGATGTTCTTGGTGGACGCATTCAGTCCCGCGTTGGATGGCCGCGGCAGGGAGTCAAACTCCGCCCAGCACGAACCGTGCCAACTTGCGAAACAGTCGGGACAAAGTGTAAGTGCTTGCAAGTTATTGGCTTGTGTTGCCTCGTGGTGGGTGCCAGTGCCAACGGGCCCACGCGTATCTGTCCGACATCGGACACAATTTGTGTCCGGTGCAATGCGCGAAGTGTCCGACTCGGACACACAGACTGTCCGACAGCGATTGCCAGCGTCCGGCGCAAGGCGCGTTGACCAAAACAGGGAGCATGCCCGGCTCAATGGCATTGCAGGCAAAGGGCCAACTGCGCAACCACAAGGTTCTTTCGAGAGAATTGTTGCACCGCATGGGTGGCCAGGGAATCGCCACCGCCGGCAAACAAAAACGGCGAACCGACAGGCGGGCCAATCCGAACCGCGATCGCATCGGCTAATCCACCACCTCCACCGGCCCGTGATCGTCGCAGTGGTCGCCGTGTTGGTGGTGCAGGCGGCCGCCGACCAGGTAATCGTGGTGGCCGCCGTGGGCGATGCGCGGGTGGCCGCAGCCCGGACCGTGGACGTGACCCTGCGGCGCGGCCGGGCACCCGGCGTGGTCATGGTCGTGATCGTGATCGTGCCCGTGATCGTGCCCGTGGTCGTGGCCCGCATGACCAGCGTGGTCGCCGTGGCCGTGCAATTGGTGGACCTCGTGGCCGCCGCCGCCCTGGTGCTGCAACTGACCGTCGTCCAGGTAATCGACGTGGTCGCCGTGGCGGATGGCGACGTGGCCGCAGCCCGGGCCGTGGATGTGGCCGTCCTTGTGGGCGACGCGGTTGTGGTGCCATTCCAGGGCTTTGCCGGCCAGCCACGCCACCGCCAGCAGCACGGCCGCGGTCAACGTTTGCGCGGCGCCGACCGGCAGTTTCCACAGGAACGCCGCGATGTATCCCGCGAACCCGGCCAGGCGGATAGGTAGTCCAAGAGCACTTCGC
>CAXRHS010000921.1:0-2947 GCA_964230235.1 Myxococcota bacterium | reverse complement strand
GCGGTTTTGGGTGTCTGCCGACCGCCGCTGCGCGGTCCACCTCTGCCCGCTGGGGACGGCGTCGCGGTGCCCGGCGGCAGCTGGAGACGCCCCGTGGCCCGCTGGCCAGGTTGGCGCGCTTGCCGCCCGCCAGTCCACTGGCTATAAGCCCGCCTGCCGCCATTGCATGCGGTTCGGATGCCGATGCCCCCAGCTCTTGCCACCGCACTGCCCCGCCTCGCAGTAGCGCTGGCCGCCATGCTGGTGGCCGCGACCGCGGCGGCGGTGGAGTTGCCGGCGGCCGCGACCGCAACGCAGGCGATGGTCATTCCGCCCGGCCAGGAGCAGCTGGTGACGCAAATGCTGACGCCGGACGGCAGCTGGCCGGCGGGCGTGGCATTGGAAGGCGCAGAAATCGAAGGCGATGCCGTGACCGCGCGCTACGTCGTCGCGCAGACCAGTGCGCCACTGCGGGTGCAGTTGCGGCACCGCGGCGCGGCGGGAATGCCAGATGCCGCGACCGCCCGGTTTGCGCTGAAGGTACTGCCGGGCGCGCATGCCTGGCCGACCGCGACCCGCGACGCGGTGGTGGCGGCCTTGGCGCGTCAAGTGACAAGCTTGGAAGCATCGTTCAAGTGGACGCCGGCTTCGGCAGCGGGCGTTGCTCTGCCTGCGGCGCCGGCTGGCCTGGGCGACGCGCTGCGCGCGCTTGGCGAGGCGACGGATGCAGCCCGCAACCGCGACCTGACGACGGCGACCGCGCGCGCCCGCCAAGCGGCGGAACTCGCTCAGCCTCTGGACGTTGCCGCCCGCGCCTGGGTTCTGGCGGGGGTCGCGGCGGTGTTGCGCAGTGCCGGCGATGGCGAAGCGCAAGCGCGCGCGGTCACGGCGGTCGAACTGGCTGCCGAGGTTACTGTGGCGGATGGCCGCGTGGCACTGGCGCGCGCGCAATTTGCCTTGGATCGCCACCAACAAGCCGCGGATACGCTGCGCAAGCTGGTGGGCGATGCGGCGCTTCGCAAAGCAGCCTGCCCTTTGTTGGAGACCATTGCCGACGATCTGGCGACAACCGAACGATCCACATTGGCGTTGACGGTGTTGCGCGACTGGCAGACCGCCGACGGCAGCTGCATCGCGGCCGCGCTGGCAGCCTCGCGGGTCGCGCGCTGGGCTGGCGTCGGCGCCCAGGCGCTGCCGCTGCTTGAACGGGCCCATGCAGACCACCCGAAAGACGTCGCGGTCGCGATCCACCTGGCACACTTGTATAAGGAAATTGGCCGGTTCGACGAAGCGCTGCGGCTGGTTGACGGCCTCGACTACCGCGGCGCGCACCTCGACAAAGCGCTGGTTCTCGACATCACCCGCGTCTATCTCGACGTGCAGGACAATGCGGCGTCGCTGGCCGTGCAGCGCCAGCGTTCAGACGCGGACCCGACGGAGCCGGTGTCGGCCTTTGTCGTCGGCACCATCTTGCACCACACCGACCACTGGGCCGAGTCCAACCGCTACCTCGCGCGCTCGCAGTCCGCGTTTTCGCAAGAACCCCGCCAGTTCATCTACACGGGCATGAACCATTATCGACTGGGCAATCAAGCAGAAGCCGAAACGCGCATCGAGCGCGCGCTGCAGTTGGGCAAGAGCGACCCGGATATCTACTACTGTCGCGCGGTCATCCGCACCCGCAAGGCCCCCGATGCGGCGCTGGCCGATTTGCAGACCTACCTGAAAATGACTGCCGGGTCGCGCGAGACCTACGCGCCAAAGGAGGCCAAAGTCGCGCGCATGGTCGAAGACCTGCAAGCCTGCCGCGACGCCCGCGACGTTCCGGAAGGTCTGGACGTTCAGGCCGGCCTGCGGACCGCGCGGCAGTGGGCACCCAAGGGTCTGGCGCTACTGGCGTTGCTTGGTGTGGCTGGTTTGCTGGTGCGCAAGCGCAGACGCGCCGCACTGGCCGCGGCTGCTTTGGCGCTAACGGCCATCGCGACCCTGGCGCCGGCACTCGCTGTCGCCGTGACGCCTGTCTCAGCGGCTGACCATGGCGCAGTGGGCGACCTGCGGCCAACTTTGCGCGCGCCGACCGCGTTGGCGGCCCAGTGGACCTGGCTTTCGCGCTTGGACCGGGTACAGGTCACCCTTGCGGCACTGCTGCTGGTGACCAGCGGCGGTTTTTTTTTGCCGCCGCGCCGCTAGCCGCCCGCACCATCGGTAGTCTGCCCCCTCGCGAGCGCCGGCTGGTGTGGGCGGCAGTCGGGGTCGGTGCCGCAGCTCGACTGGCACTGCCCCACAAATTGGTCATGGTCTTCAGTGCCTACCGGCTCGCCGAAGACACCGCGGCGTTCGTCCACGTGCCGCGGGCGGGCGCGGCCCCGTTTGTGCTGTACCGCATGGCTTTCGCGCTTGCGACGCCCGACCACCTGACCCTGGTTTGGGTCAATACGGCTTGCGCATTGGCACTGCTGGTCGTGGTCCCGGCGCTGGCTGCTCGCTGGAGAACGCCACCAGGCACCTGTGCCCTGACCGCATGGCTGGTCGCGCTGACTCCCGTGTTCGTTGTCGACGGCCGCACCGAGAGCCCGCTGGTGCCTGCGCTGCTCTGGCTGCTGGTCGGTCTGCTTTTGCTCGACGAAGCGCTGCAAACTGGTCGGCGTCGCTGGCTCGCCGGCGCAGTGACGCTGTTGGCGCTTGCCGCGCAAAGCCGACCCGAGTTGGTGGCCGTAGCGCCCTCGCTCGCGGTCGCGGCAGCGTGGCGCCACCCGTTGCCGGCAGGCTGGCTTCGCAAAGCAGCTGTCGCGGCGTTCGGCTGGCTGGCGCTATGTTTGCCCCACCTGCTGCACCTGCAACGCGCTGTCGCGCTGGAACAAGCCGCGGGGTCGGTGCCTGAACTCGGCGCGACATTCTGGCTGGGCGTGCCCGATCGCCTCGTCGGCCTGGCTCTGCCGTTGCAAGGCGATCTTTTTCCGCTGGCGAC
>CAXRHS010000920.1:0-7681 GCA_964230235.1 Myxococcota bacterium | reverse complement strand
GCAATAGTCGTCGTTGTCGTCGTCGCAGCCCTCGTCTTTGCCCAGCGCGCAGTTGTTGTCGATGTCGTCACAGACCTCGCCGGCGCCGGGGTTGATGGCCTTGCCGCCCTTGGCCGGGTCGTCGTTGCAGTCGTCGCCTGGATTGCCGTCCTTGGTGACCTTGGTATTGGGGCACACCGCGGGCACACCGGCGACCTTCATGGCGACATCGCAGTACTTGTCGCCGTCTTTGTCGCAGCCTTCGTCCACTTGACCGTCGCAGTCGTTGTCCTTGTTGTCGCAGATTTCTTCGCTGGGCTTGTAGCCGGGGCATTCTGCGCCGGTCTTGGTGGCCAGGCACACGACCTTGCTTTTGGCCAGCGCGCACTCACCCAAGCCGCAGCCCTGGCCCACGCCGATGCTGGCGCCGGTGGGCTCTTTGTAGCTGAAGATCTCGTCGGTCGCTCCGCTGCAGTTGTTGTCGATGCCGTCGCACTGTTCGCCGGCACCCGGGTTGACCAGGCCCGCGTCCTTGTTCTTGCTCGGGTCGTCGTCGCAGTCCTTGCCGCCCTTGCTGCACGACTTGGGCGCCGGCGTCGCGGTCTCCATGGCCGCCGTGCAGTAGCCGTCTTTGTCGAGATCGCAGCCCTCGTCCGCGACCTTGTCGCAGTCGTCGTCCAGGTCGTTGCACTTTTCCGGCGTATCACCCTTCTTGCTGCCATTGGCGTCGGTCGAGCACGTCGCCTCGGTGGTCTTGCCCGGAGTGCACTCGACGATGCCGACGCCGCACACGCCGATGCCGTCGCATTGCTGACCCATCGCCACGACCTTGCCGCTCTCTTGGGTATAGCTAAAGGTCTCGTCGCTCTGGCCGTCGCAGTTGTTGTCTTTGTAGTCACAGATTTCTGCGGCGACGTTGACCAGCGTGCTGCAGGTCAGGCCCTTCTTGTCGGCGCTGCACACGACCTTGCCGTCCTTGCAGACGCCCGTGCCGCAGCCGTCGCTGACCTTGAGCGACTTGCCGTCAAACTCCTTGAAGGTGAAGTCCTCGTCGGTTTGACCGTCGCAGTCGTTGTCCAGCCCGTCGCAGGTGATTTCCTTGCCTTCCTCGTAGCCCTTGACCGCGCCGTAGTTGCACAGCCACTTGCCCGCCGGGCAGGTGTGCACGACGTTGTCTTTGCTGCACACGCCGGTCAGCAGGCAGGTCGAGTCGGTGATCGGCATCTCGTTGAGTTCGTCGGTCTGGCCGTCGCAGTCGTCGTCGGCGCTGTTGCACTTTTCCTTGCTGACCTTGATGAGCGTGTCGCAGGTCAAGATGCCTTTGGTGCTGATCCCGCCTTCGCACACCACTTTGCCGCCCGCGCAGGCGCCGGTGCCGCAGGCGGTGCCGATCTTGAGTGACTTCTTGTTCCAGTCCGAGAAATCGAAGTCCTCGTCGGTCTGGCCGTCGCAGTCGTTGTCCAGCGCGTCGCAACTGGACTCCTTCATGGCGTAGCACATGGGCGGCTTGCCGGGATCGAGGCCTTCGCACTGGCAGCTCGAATCGCCGGCGCCACAACTCTTGTTCTTGTCGTACTCGGTGCCGATGACCTTGGCGTAGTCGCAGCGCCACTGGCCCGCGACACACACGGTCTCAATGTTCTTGAGGCCGGAGGCGCAAACGCCGACTTTCTGGCACTTGCTGTCGCTGACCAGCGTCAGGCTCTCGTCGATCTTGCCGTTGCAGTTGTTGTCCTTGTTGTCGCAGGTCTCGGCCTTGCTTTCGTCCTTTTGGCCGCCGGGGTCCGTGGAGCAGATTGTCTTGACCGGGCTGCCGCACTGCACCGTTCCGGCGCCGCAGGTGCCGACGCCGTCGCAAGGCTGGCCCCACAGCAGCGCTTTCTTGCTGCCCTCTTCCTCGTACGGAAAATCCTCGTCGGTGGTGGCGTCGCAGTCATTGTCTTTGTCGTCGCAGCCTTCTTTGCTCGGTCGGTTGTCGCCATAGCAGCCGACGCAGATGCCGGTCTTGCCGTCGGCGGCGGCCTTGTACGGCGAATTGGTGGCGCAATCGAGGTCGTCGGGTTTGAACGTGGTGTCCTTGGCCACAAAGTGCTTGCACACCGTGATGCCGCTGACCAGGCCGCACTCGCCGTCTTTGTCGCCACACACGGCGTCGCTCGCGCCCGGGTTGCCGTCGTCGACGATGCCATCGCAGTCGTCGTCTATGCCGTTGCAGACTTCCGCCGCTGCCGGGTTGATCGCCTTGTCGGCATCGTTGCAGTCCACATCGGCGTTGTACTGGTCGCCGTCTTTGTCGTTGCTGCACGGCACGTCGCCGTCGATGGGGCACGGGCCCTTGCCGTCGCCGCACTTCTGCTTCTTGGCGCCCGAAAACACGTCCGGGTTGTTGGGCTCACAATCGCCGGCCGCCGCGGTCTGGCCATCGCCGTCTGGGTCGTCCGCTGCGCACGCGGTCACCTTGCCGTCGCAGTTGAAATCCCACAGCCCGTCCTTGCCCGAGCAGTCCTGGCCAGCCGGGCAGCAGGGCTCGTTGGCACCCGGATGGTACTCAGCGTGAAAGGCCGCGAACTTGTACTTGCAAGGGCCCTGCGGTTCCGCGGACTTGCACTTGGGGTCGATGGCGCTCGGCACTTCTTTGCAGTTGGCCACGCCGTCGCCGTCGAGGTCATCGGACTCGCAGCCTTCGTCCAACTGGCCCTCGCAGTCGTCGTCGGTGCCGTTGCTGCACACTTCTTCTTTCTTTGCGCCGGCCGTGCTGCACACCAGGCTCTTCTTGTCGGCGGCGCACTCGACCTTGCCGTCCTTGCACGCGCCGACGCCACAGCCGTCACCCTTGGCCAGCGACTTCTTCTGGCCGTCGATGTCCACAAATTCGAGGCCTGCGTCCACTTTGCCGTCGCAGTTGTTGTCGATGCCGTCGCACAAGTCGACGGCCTTGGTCGAGACGTCCGGGTTGGTTTCTGGCGGCTTGCCGTCGACCGTCGGACACTTCTGCTGCTCGACGCAGTCGGCGTCGCCATCGGCGTCGGTGTCGACCTTGGCGAGATCGCTGCCGTCACAGTCCTGATCAATGCCGTCGCCGGCGTCCAAACAGCTGTCTTCTTTCAGGAATGGACTTGCGAGCTTGCCCTTGGGCACGTTGCCGTGGTCCGGGTCAAGGGTGGCGTCGTCCAGGCAATCGCACAGGGCTCCTTTGGGCTGACACTCTGGGCTGCATTTGGGCACGCCGTCGCCATCCGCGTCGCAGTCGGCCTTGGCGCCGATGACGACCAAGCGCACGACGCGCTCGCCCTTGTCGGTGCTCACGATGGTGCCGTTGTGGCTCGCTTGCGCCTTGCCCGCAGCATCGAACCCAAGAATGCGCAGTTGCAAAGTACCCGCCCACGCATTGTTTGGCTTGACCTGCACCCGAAACGGCGCAACCGCAAGATCGACGCTCGCCGGCAGCGTGACCTTGAGCTTGTCGTTGCCGGCGCTCAACAGTTTTTCGCCGGCCGGGTTGACGAGGTCGAATTCCAACCGCGCCACCCGCTCGGGCGTCTTGTCGGCGCTGATCAGCAGATACAAACTGTCGAAGTCGGTGATCTCTTCGCCGCAGCCTGCGACCAACGCGGCGAAGACGGTCAGACCGGCGATCAGGCCGCCCCACCTGCACGCAAGCGGCAAGCGGGGCGCGACGAAAAAGTGCGAAGGCGTCATGGGGCTGTGGCCTCTCGAACTGCGATGCGATGCCAGCCTTGGCTGGCGCTCATGCAGAGCGGCGCACAGTATAGTCGCAAAACCGCGGGCGGCGAAAGGGAAGTCGCCACCCTGGCGGCGTTGTCTCGCTGTAAACTTTCTGTCCGAGTTTCGCGCTGTTCGACTGGGGCGTGCCGCGTGGCGCGGCGCACATCAACCCGGGTTGAACACGAACGGCCACTGGATGACGCACACGCCCGCCTCGGGCTTGAGGAAGCGGATGCGGCGAATTGTACGCAGCACGCAGTCCGTAACCGAGCTGTTCTTCATGCTGTCGTCGACAATCTTGTCGCTGGCCACCGAGCCGTCGCCGGTGATCGTCCACTGCACCGTGACCTTGCCTGACAAGTCCGGCTTGGCCATCAGCTGGGTCTCGTAGCACGCGCGCAAGCTGGCGGCGCGCGCCCGCACGTTCTTGCTGATGTCGCCCTTGTCGCAGCCGCCGGTGGATTGGCCCTGCGCAATGTTGAGCTTGGCCACTTTCTTGGCGCTTTTGCGACCGATGCCGAGGTCGGCGTTGCGGCCCGTACCGCCACCGGTATCGATGCTGCCCAGACCGTGCAAGCGTCCGGTGCCGTCGCCGCCGCCGCCCGATCCCGTGCCTTGGAAGCCCATGCCGCCCGAGCCGTGGCCAATGACCAGTTCAGAGCCTTCGCCGCCCATCGCCACAGCCATCTTGCTGCTGATGGCACCGGTGTCGCCGGCCATGATGTTGCCGAGCGCACCGGTCATCGCCTGCGCACCCGACAGCGCCTTGGCGATACCAATGTTCTTGACATCGATCTTGTCGCGCATCGGGCCGTCCATGCGCGGCACTTTGCTCTTCTTGTTCGGGTCTTCTTTGGCGTCGCCAAACTTGCCCTCTTCGCCGCCCGCCTTCTTGCTGGTCGTGTCGTCGTCCTGCCCTTCTGGCTTGATTTCCTCGGGCTTGACTTCCTTCTCTTCGACCGCGACCTCGATGAGACCCCGGTTCTTTTGCGCGAGCTGCTCGCGCTCCAACAGGTCTTCGTCCATCTTGGCGACCGAGTTGACCAGCACGAACAGGATGCCAAACAGCGAGGCGATTGCGGCAAACGAAATTTCCAAAGCCGCGTTGCGATCGCGACCGCTCGACACAATCGCGCCGGGCTGCGGCGCGGCAAAATTGAAGTGCAGGTCGACGCCGTTCTCAAAAGACAGCACGCCATGGTCGCCGCGCGTGACCTCAATGGACCCGGACGCCGCCTTGGCTTGCCCGCCTACGGTGACCTGGCCCTGCAGGCCCGAAGGCACCTCAAGGCGGTACCGCTCCGGGCCTGCCGGCACGAAAAGGGCGTGACTGGCCAGGCCATTGGCCGCGACCTGAAACTCGTTGTTGTCGTTTTCGCCGACGGTGACCTGCCGTTGAACGAAGTACACCCGCTCGGCGACGGTCTGGCCGTTCCAGTCCAGCGCCACCCGCAAGAAACGTTGATCTTCTTTGTACTCGTCAAACGATGCGATCACGGTCAGGCCACCCAGCAGCGCAAACACGGCGCCAAAGATGATCCACACCAGGCCGTTCATGTGCACGTAGGTTTCTGGAATCAGCGAGCCCGAGTCGGCGCAGAAGGGCAGGGCCAGGCTTTTGCACGGCGTCAGGGCGTAGACGTCATCGAAGGTCTGCCACGCCAGCAGGATCTGGGCGATGCCGATCAGGACCAGAGTCCAGCCCGCTTTGCGGCGGCGCATCTTGTAGATCACGGCGCTCATCGCCACGCCAACCAGCGCCAGCAGCGCCGAGATCTGGCCAGTCAGCAAGTGGATGCCGCCGATGGCCCGGTAATCGAACTCTTCGATGTAGACCAAGCTAAAGGCGTTGCCGAGGCCGCTCGGCTGGCTTTCAGGGGTGCCACCGCCGATCCCAAGGTTGGGACCCAGCAGGCACAGAATGCAGCCGATGATCGCTAGAATGGCTCCGCCGCTCATGATTCTCCGCTCGCCGCCCGGGCGCTGGGCCGGGCCTGTGGGGCGCGTCGCTGGTTGCCGTGGCCGGTCGCCCGAACCGCGGGCGCACCAAACCGGCGCGCGATGCTAAGGGTCGGGGCCGCAAGCGTCAAGGCGCATTCGGCCCGGCCGGTGTGTGGCACTTTCCGGGCGCTTTGGCCTGCACCGCGCGCACTGGGACCGGGCGACAACCACAGTCGCGGTTCCTTGGTTGCTTGGAGCGGGCCAATCTGCATTGGAAATCGCGGGCGCCCCCAGGTTGGTGGCCGCGGCATTGCGGCCGGTCGCGGTGCCATGGGGCAGGGCGGGCCGCGCCGCTGGCCTGCGACGCACGGCCACGCAGTTCGATCTGCCGAGCTTGCGCAGTCGCAGGCAAACGCCTACAAAGGCCAGCGGAGGCGCCGTGCACCCCAGTCGTTGGACCCCGTGGCTGATTGCGACCCTGGTTTGCGGGGCCCTGGTCGCCATGTGGTGGCTGAGCGCGATTTTTGCGCCGGTGCTGATCGGATTGCTGCTCGCCTGGGTCCTGCTGCCGCTCAATGAAGCTGTGGCCGCGCGCCTTGGCAGCCGCGGCCGAGCGGCGGGTCTGCTGATTGGTGGATTCGCGCTGGCCGGTCTGCTGCTGGCAGCGGTGGCCGTGCCGATGCTGATCCACGAAGGTCGGCACTGGGTCGCCACGGCCAGCGGCGAAGGCCACGCCGCCGCGACCCGCGATCTGCAGGCGGTCATCCACTACGGCCAGTGGGCCGACCCCGACGCCGACGTGTGGGATGCCAATGAACTGGCGACGGCGGCCCAAAAGGCCGGTGCGCCCGCTGCAACTGTCGCGGCCCTCCGACTCGCCCAACCCAGCAAGAGCGACCAGGCCCTCCGCCTGGCCGAGGCGATGGGCGACCTCGATGGCGACGGACGCCTTGAACCCGGCTACGCCAAGCGCTTTCGCCAGTTGAGCCGTGACCGCAAAAGCTGGCTTGGCGGCGCGCTTTTCTGGCTCGACAAGAACGGGGTGGTCGCCGCCGCGCAAAAGTGGGTCAAGAACGCCACCCAGCGCGACAAGCTGGCCCAGCTGTGGGCGGGTGGCACGTTGAGCGCGGCAGGTGATGTCGGCTTGCGCTTGCTCGGATCGGTTCGTCAGGCGATGTCGAGCGCCTTGGCCGTGGTCGTGGGCGCGTTGTTGGTGCCGCTGTATGCATTCTTCTTCTTGATCGTGTTGCCCGACTGGCGGCGGGCGCTGCCCGAGTACCTGCCGGCCACCGGACGCGACAAGTGGCTGCGGGTGCTGGGCCGGATCGGTGGCGCGATCGCCGGATTCGTGCGCGGCCGGTTGGTGGTGTGCAGCATCGTGGCGGCGCTGACCGCCATCGGTTGGATGGTGCTCGGCGTGCGGTTGGGCCTGCTGCTGGGGCTGGCGGTGGGGGCGCTGACAGTGGTTCCGCTCGCCAACGTGGCGGCGCTGGTGCCGGCGCTGGCGATCTGCCTGGTCGACGTCGCTTCGGATGTCCACGGTTGGGGCTGGTTTGGCGGGGTGGTCGCCGTGTATGCCGTCGGCCAGATCGCCGAGTCGGTGCTCAACCCGATCATCGTCGGCGACGCCGTGCAGCTCGATATGGTCACGATCATCGTGGCGTTTCTGGTCGGCGCGGCAGTCGCTGGCCTGGTCGGCTTGCTGCTCGCCGTCCCAGTCGCGGCAACCTTGCGGATTCTGGCCGAAGAGCTGCTTTTGCCGCGCTGGCGCTTGTGGGCCGCTGACCGCGACCAGGCGGCGCCCGACCTTGCCGCGTCCCCCGACGCGGGCAGTCCGCCCCATTAGTACCCAACACCCGAAGTTCGCGTTGGGATGGTGTTTGGTGCAAGGGAAGGATTCCGCTGTATGCTTAGCCTATTAGACGCTTGCTGCGTCAAGGGGGCTCGCCGCCCCCTCGCGCGCGTCAGCGCGCTCACCCCTGCCTGCGGCCGCGGTTGCGTCCGCACGCACTTCGCCCTGGTCGCGCGGCGGAAC
>CAXRHS010000919.1:0-2465 GCA_964230235.1 Myxococcota bacterium | reverse complement strand
GTCGATGAACTGGCGCACATACACCACCGGCTTGTCGCCTTTGTCGGCCGCGAAATCCTGGCTGGGGTACACGTGTAGGGGCCGAAAGGTCACCTGAAAACCAATTTCGGCTTGTCCGCGGACAAGGAGCAGGTAATCGGGGCAAGGGGTGTCGGCCGCGGCGCTGCGAACGCGAAAGAAGGCGCCGGCCAGGTTTTGCTCGCCGACCGGGTGCGGGTTTTCGATGTGGTCGACCGCAACCACTGAACACCAAGACAGGTCGTCCGGAGGAAACGTGGTGAGGTTGCTGGGGTTGTAGTTGTACTTGGGCTCGAATGCCTTGACCCGGCCAAGTTGCCAGCGGCCGAGATCAAAGCGGGCGCGCGCGGCTGACTCGCCATCGCGCCACAGGTCCATGGTTTTGGCCGCGCCGTCGACCACCAGACGAAATGCACTGGGTGCCGCCAAAGCGATCTGCGCGGCGTTGGGCGACTTGACGGCGATGATGCCAGCCTTGGGGTCGCCGGCCCCGTCCCACCACGTCGCCCACTTTGGCACATCGGTGGGGGCGGCGTCGGCCAGGGCATCGGCACCACCAGCGGCCGCGTCGGGCGCGGCATCGGCCGGAGCGACCGCATCGGGTGGTGCGGCGGGATTGCCGCACGCGCCAACAGCGATGAGAACTGTCACGCCAAGGGCTGGGAGTGAGCAACGCATGGGACTTCGCAGGCGCACCGCGGCGCGGCGCAATGGTTGCCCGGCCGGGTGCGACTGTCCAGCGGCGTTGCGCATGGCCGTTCGCGAGCGTAGGCTCGCCCCATGAACTGCCCGCCGCACAGCCTGTGGGTTGCCGGCCTCGCCTTGTGGCCGGCGTGCGCGTTGCTTGGGGGCGACCCGGCCACTGCCACGCTAGCGGCCGTGGTGCTTGCCCCGACCTGCGAAGCGCTGGCAGAAGGACCGGCGGAAGCAGCGTTGGTGTTTGTCGAGCCGCGGCGTTCGCCGCCCAAGCCTCGCCCAGAACCGCCAAAGCCCGAAGCTACCAAGCCGCCGCCTCGCACCGAGCCGCCCAAGCCGACTGGCCCTTCACCTGAACTCATCGCCGCCGAGCGTGAACTGGCATCGATCCGCGGGGATACGAGCGCAGTTGCGCAGGCTGATGCGCAGGTGCGCGATGCGGAGGCGGAGTTGCGGACGGCAGGGGGCGCCCTGCGCGACGAACTGACGGCTACCGAGCGCAAAATGCAGGAGTTGACTGTTGGCTATGCGCTGGAGTCGCAGCAGGTGCGCGACAACAAGTGTTGCAGCGTGTGCGGCAACTCAAAGATGGAGATCGAACGCAAGGGAGAGCGCTTTGAGGTCCACTTGACCAACGTCAAGGGCACCGTCGCCCAATGCAAGGGCGACAAACTGGCGGCCGTGCAGCGCAAATGGGAGACCCAGATCGCACCTGTGCGCAGTAGACTTGAAGACCTGCGCGCACGAATGGGTCCTGCCCGCGATGCCGCCCAACGCAAAATAGACGCCGCCAAGGCCGCCGCCGCCGAGGCCCGCCGCAAGCACGAGGCGGCCGTACAGGCAGCCGAAGCGCGCGCTGAGCGGCTGCGGCGCTGACTGGAAACTCTTCAATAATTTCATGGATCAGAAAGTGGGTGCGAAATTCGTGCGTGCAAGTGCAGTCGACACCAAGCCGTAAACACCAGTTATTTCAACCGGTAGAAAGTGGGGTCAATCTTCCGCGCATGCCAACGCCAATGCGTCGAGCGCCGCCAGACCGTCCGCAGGACAGCCGGGCCCGTGGCTCCAGGCCCAGCGACCGCGGCGAACCCACGCCGGTCGCCCAATGCTGGCCGCCTCCACCGTCACGGCGAATTCGCTGGCATTTCCGGCCAACTGCAGTTGCAGGCGTTCGCGGCGTCCGTCCAGCGTCCATGCACGCAACTGCCACGGTGGCGGTAGCGCCGCGGCCAGGCGCTCGGCGGTCAGCAGTTCCTGAGCGGCGCGCTCAAAGACGGTATCAGTGGCAGTACTTTGGGTGGCGATGGGTACGAACTCGTCCCAGCCATAGGCCGCAACGTAGTTGTCCCAGACCCCCCAGCAGTGTTCGTTCGCCAGGCAGGCGGCGCAGTCAGCGCGCTTGACGGTCTGACCGGCGCTGGCCTCGGTGCTGGTTCTGCGCCCAGAAAGTGATTGCGAAAGGCCGCGCGCCCGCGGCGCTTGCGCGGATTCGTCGGTTGCGGGCACCACCCAGGCTTCCAGGCTGCCCACCAAGCTCGTCCAGCGGCCCGCCGCGCACGGAGGAATGTCTTCCAGGACGATGCGGCGACGCAATTGATGCGGCGCCTCCTGCAGTGGAGCGAGCGCGGCAACCACTTCCGCGTGCCTTGGCACCACAGCGTCGAAGTGCTTGCGCGCGTGCCCGGTGGGCCGAACCACGTTGACAACTGCCGTGTCGGCGCCGCGATCAAGCAACCAAAGCACGGTCTGGG
>CAXRHS010000918.1:0-8065 GCA_964230235.1 Myxococcota bacterium | reverse complement strand
GTAGATGCCGCACACCTTGCAGAAGAAGTACTTGGCGGTGTGGGTATTCCACGTGTAGCGGGTCAACTGCTCCGCTCCCTGGACAACCCGCAAGCCCGCCAGCGGCACGCTGGCAATGATCGCCCCCTTGCGCCGGCACAGCGAGCAGTTGCAGCGCCGCAGGTTTTGCAGGCCTTGCGGCAGGTCGACTTCGAAGACGACGCCGCCGCAGTGGCAGCTGCCGCGGGCGGTGCCAATGGGTGGGATCATGCAGCCCTCAACCCGATCACCGTGCGCGATCGACCAGCCCGCGCCGCGCCACCCGACCGATCCACACCGCCAGGCCGATGGTGACCGCAAGCCCAAACCACATGAGCGCAGTAGCATAGGGGCTCTCGGGCGCTGCGCCCATTGCCGCCGGCTGATTGCTCGCCGCGACCACGCCGCCCAAGATGGCATAGACGCTGGTCCACGGCGCGCCACCGAGCGTGGCCACGACCGCAAACGCCCACCACGACACCGACACCAGACCCGACAGGTAGCACAGCAGGCCAAACGGCATCATCGGCGACAACCGCAGGCCCAAAATCACCCGCAATCCGCGGGTGTCGATGGTGTCGTACAGCACGCTGGCCAGCCGATTCTGGCGGGTCCAGGCCAACACATGCGGGCCGATGTACTTGCGCGACAAGAAGAAGTTGACCAGACCACCCAAGCTCGCGCCGACCAGGGTCAACAGCAGGCCTTCGGCGGTGCCCCACACGTAGCCAGGGATGAAGGCCAGCGGGCCGACCGGCACGAAGAACGGCACCCCGGCGGCAATCGCGAGCACGACCAGGGCCCGGCCGGCCACCGGGGTGGCGCGCAGCCAGTCGACGATGACCGGCAAAGTCTCGGGGCCAAACGGCTTGAGCGCCCACACCAGGAACGCAACGCCTGCCAACAGCAGGCCGACTTTCCAGCCCAGCCCCAGCAGCCGCGCCAGCACCCGCGGATCGCCGGCCACCCGAGCGCCGGTCGGGCCGTGGCGAAAACTGGATGGCTCGTTGGGCGCGCGCGCCTCTTTGACGTCGCTGGTCACGCCTGGCGGCGGCGGTTCGACCTCGTACACCACCGGCTCGGAGCCCGTGGTGGGCTCCCAGTCGGGATCGGGCGGCAGGACTTCGATGTCGCCGGGCCGGGTCACAGGGCCCGCCGATGCGGTTGGCGCGGCAGGCCGACCGCCGTGCGCACCCGCTCCAACACCGGCGCCGCAATGGCACGGGCGCGGTGGGCGCCGTCGCGCAGCAGGTCTTCCAGGTCGTCTGGCCTCGCCAGGTGCGCCCGGTAGCGGTCGCGCATCGGCCCAAAGTGCGCTTCGGCTAGCGCAAGCAGCGCCAGCTTGGCGTGGCCGTAGCCGTAGTTGCCGCCGGCGTAGTTGGCGCGCATCTGCGCCAGTTCGTCGGCCGAAGCAAACAGCTTGTAGAGCGCAAACACGTTGCAGGTGTCCGGGTTCTTGGGTTCGGCCAGCGGCGTGCTGTCGGTCTGGATCGCCATCACTTTTTGCTTGAGCGCCTTGCCGTCCGCAAACACGGCGATGTAGTTGCCGTACGACTTGCTCATTTTCTGGCCGTCGATGCCTGGCACCACCGCCACCTCGTCGCGCACCAGCGCGCGCGGTCGCTTGAGACTTTGGCCATCCCAGGGCGCCGCGTCGTCCACGGTACCGCCAGCCGGGTGGCCGAACCACGCCACGTTGACAAAGGTGGCCATGTCGCGCGCCATCTCCAGGTGTTGCTTCTGGTCGCGGCCGACCGGCACCACGTCGGCGTCGAAAAGCAAGATGTCGGCCGCCATCAGCACCGGATAGCAATACACGCCGTGGTTCAGGTCGTGGCCCTTGGCGCGAGCATCCTTGACCGAATGGGCGCGCTCCAGCAGGCCGAGCGAGGTCGCGCAGCTCAACACCCACGTCAGCTCAAGCACTTCAGGCACGTCGCTTTGTCGCCACAGGATGGTCTGGCTGGGGTCGAGCCCACAGGCCAGCATGGTCGCCGCCACGTCCAGCGAGTCGCGCCGCACCGCTGCACCATCCTTGACGCTGGTCAAGGCATGCAAATCCGCGATGAAATACATGGCCTCATGGTCGGCCGCCAGTCGCAGGGCCGGCCGGATCATGCCGAAGTAGTTGCCCCAGTGCGGTTGGCCGGTGGGCTTGATGCCCGACAGACTGCGCGGGCGCAAAGTGGATGCTGTCATGTGCAGGTCGGCCTATTCGTCGGCCTTGACCACGAGCTCTACCCAGGGTTCGTAGGTCAGGCGCTGCTTGTTGTAGTCTTCGCCGGCCGCCACGACCTCCAGCCGAAAGCCAAAGAACCGCTTGAAGTCGCCCTGCGGGACCAGGGCCGAGGTCGCCTCTTCGCCCTTGGTGACCGTGAGTTGGGCGGCGCCCTCTTTGACCTCTTTGCCACTTGGCGTGGTCATGGTCGACCAGTCGACCTTTTGCAGCGACACCACGAACTGCGCAGTGTGCACGCCAATGGGCTTGGCGGCCAGGCGGAATTTGGCGCCCAGGGCGACTTTTTCGCCGCGGTGGTCGGCAAACGCATCGGGCGCGCGCGGTGCCTCGGACGGTGGCGGCGGCGGTGGCGGCTTGGTCTCGACCACATAGCCGCTGCTACCCCCACAGCCAGCCGCCACAAGCGTCAGCGACAGGCCGAGCAGGTTCGCAATGGTTCCAGTAGCTTTCATGGGGTTTTCCTCGGCGCGCGAAACGAGCGCGGGCGGACGGCACCCCAATTTGCCGCCGGCCGCCAAGATAACCCAGTGGGGGCGGATGCGCCATGGCAGCACCGCGGTGCGCCTGGTCGCGCCGTTCCAACCGGCGGACCGCTCGACCGCAGGCAAACGGTGTCCAAGGGCGGCCGTCTGCTACTTGCCGCAGGCCGCCTTGGGCGAAACCAGCTTGCGAACGCGGAAATTCTCGCTGTCGGCCACATACCACAGGCCGGTGCCGCCCACGACCACACCGCGCAGGCCCTTGAAGCGGGCGTCGGCAAACGCGCCCTCTGCGTAGCCGGCGGTGCCGTTGCCGGCCAGCGTCTTGGTCTCGGTGAAGGCCACCGTGCGCACGCTGCCGTTGCCGGCGTCGGCCACCACCAGCACACCATTGCCGAACGCCAGCCCGGCTGGTTCGCTCCACAGGCTGTTGAGCGGCACTTCGTCCTTGTAGCCCTTGGTCGACCCGGCATAGGTGCTGACCTTGCCGGCGGCGATCTTGCGAATGCGGTGGTTGCCGCTGTCGCTGACGTACACGGCGCCGTCGCTGTCCACGGCGATGCCGGTCGGCGCGTTGAAGGTGGCCTGTAGCGCGTCGCCGTCGGCCGATCCGATCCCGCCCTTGCCGGCGAAAAGCGTGACCGTGCCGTCCAGGGCGACCTTGCGCACGCGGTGGTTGGCGGCCTCGACGACCAACAGCGCATTTTCTTTGGGTGACCAGGCGATGCCGGCCGGTTCGTCGAACTTGGCGGCCTTGCCCTGGCCGTCGGCAAAGTCGCCGAGCGCCTTGGGGTCGCCAAAGTCGGCCGTCGCCTCGCCCGCCAGCGTCGACACCGTGCCATCGCTGTCGACCTTGCGAATGCGCTGGCTGAAGCGGTCAGCGACGTACAGTGCGCCGTCGCCGCCAAACGCCAGCCCCGACGGCCGCCAAAAACGCGCAGTGGTCGGGCCACCGTCGACAAAGCCATCGGGGCCCTGGCCGGCAAACGTGGTTACCGCGCCAAGCGGCGTGACCTTGCGAATGCGCCCGCCGCCCAGAGCGGCATCGGCGACGTACAAGGTGCCAGAGGCGTCGATGGCCAACGCGACGGGTTCGCTGAACTTGGCCTGACTTCCGGTGCCGTTGGCGAACCCGGCCTCGCCCGCGCCGGCGAGCGTACTGACCAGGTCGGCGCCAATCTCGCCTTTGCACTTGCCAGCCGCACACTTGTCGGGGCTGGTGCAGGCGTCGCCGTCGTCGCAGCCGGTGCCGTCGGCCGCCGCGGGTCCCAGGCAGTCGCCGGTCTTGCTGTCGCAGGCATCGGCGGTGCAGGGGTCTTTGTCGTCGCACACCTTGGCGCTGCCCGCGCAACTGCCTTTGGCGCAGGCATCGGCGTTGGTGCACGGATTGCCGTCGTCGCACGAACCGCTGTCCAGCGCGGCGGTGGTGCAAAAGCCGGTCTTGGCGTCGCAACTGTCGGTGGTGCAGGCATTTTTGTCATCGCACACCTTGGCGGTGCCCTTGCAGCTGCCGGCCGCGCAGGCGTCGCCCGCGGTGCAGGCGCTGCCGTCGTCGCACACGGCGCCGTCTTTGTCGGCCGCCAGCGTGCAGCCGGTCTTGCTGTCGCAGCCCTTGACCTGGCACGCCGTTGCGGCGTCGGGGCAGCTGACGGGCGTGGTCGCGCACTTGCCGGCCTTGCACGCCTCGCCGGTGGTGCAGGCGTCGCTGTCGGTGCACGCGCCGCCGTCGGCTACCGGGTCGAATTTGCAGGCGTTGTCCGTGCAGGCGTCCGCGGTGCAGGCATTGTTGTCGTCGCAGCCGGTCTTGCCGGCGTCGTTGCAGGTGCCGCTGGCGCACAGGCCTTGCTTGCACGCAGGTAGCTGACAGCTGCCGGTGTTGTTGGCAGTCGCGCAGCCGGTCTTGGGGTGGCAGCTGTCGTCGGTGCAGCTGTTGGCGTCGTCGCACACTTTGGCGGTGCCAGCGCACACGCCTTTGTCGGTGCAAGCGTCGTTGGTGGTGCACAAGCTGGCGTCGTCGCACGCCGTGCCGGTCTTGGCGGTGTGGGTACAGCCTTGCGCGCCACACGCGTCGGCGGTGCAGGGGTTGCCATCGTCGCAACTGCCGGAGCCGGTGCACGCGCCGCCCTTGCAGGCATCGGTGGGTGTGCACGCGCTGCCGTCGCTACAGGTCGCGCCGTCCGCCAGCGTTACCGCGGCGCACTTGCCGGTCTTGCCGTCGCAGCTGTTGACCGAGCACGCAGTGTCGGCCGAGTGGTCGCAAACGACGACCGTCTTGGGGTCGAACGTGCACACCAGCTTGTCGCAGACCGCCTTGCCGTTGCACAGGTTGCCGTCGTCCACGGCGGCGCAGTCGCCGTCGCTGGCGCACGCCTTGCAGACGCTGGTGTGCTGCGTGCAGGCGCCAGTCGCGCAATTGTCGGTGCCGTTGCACGACAGACCGTCGTCGCACGCCGCCCCGTCGCTGGCGTTGGCGTGCTTGCAGCCCGCGGCCTTGTCGCAGCTGTCGCTGGTGCAGGGGTTGTGGTCGTCGCACAGCGAGGGGACTGCGGCGCCCGCGCACAGACCGGCCGCGCAGGCGTCGCCGCTCGTGCACTTGTCGCCGTCGTCGCAGGCGCCCGCCCCCTGGACCGCAAAGGCGCAGTTGCCGTCCGGACCGCACGCGTCGACGGTGCAGGCGTTGCCGTCGTTGCAGGCGGCTTTGCCGGCGCACAGGCCTTTGGCGCAGGCGTCGCCGCTGGTGCAGGGTTTGCCATCGCTGCACGCATAACCGTCGGGCCGCAACTTGGTCGCGCAGTCGGCGCTGGCGGGCGAGCACAGCGCCAGCAGGCACGGGTTGTCGGTGGTGCAGGGGCTGCTGGTGCCGGGCGCGCACACCCCACCCTGGCACTGGTCGCCGGTCGTGCACAGGTTGCCGTCTTCACAGGCGGTCGGGTCTTTGGGCAGGTTGGCGCAGCCTTTGGCCTTGTCGCAGCTGTCGGCGGTGCAGGCGTTGGCGTCGTCGCAGGTCGCGGTGGCGCCGCTGCACAGCCCGAGCGCGCAGGTGTCGGCCCCCGTGCAAGCGTTGCCGTCGTTGCACGGCGCGCCGTCGATGGCCGTGCCGGTGCAGGCACCACCCACGCACACGTCGGCGGTGCAGGGGTTTTTGTCGTCACAGGCTTTGGGCTTGCCGATGCAGCCGCCCTGCGCGCAGGCCTCGCCGCTTGTGCAGGCGTCGCCATCGTCGCACGCCTTGCCCGCGGCCCACGTGTACTGACAACCGACGAGCGCGCTGCAATTGTCCTCGGTGCACGGGTTCTTGTCGTCGCAGTCGATCTTGGCGCCGGCCACGCACGCGCCCTCTTTGCAGGTGTCGGGACCGGTGCAGTAGCTGCCGTCGGCATTGCACGAAGTCCCGTCGGCCGGCAGGTTCTGGCAGCCCTTGGCGGGGTCGCAGGCGTCGCCGGTGCACGGCTTGCCGTCGTCGCAGATCGCTTTGCCGGCGCTGGGTTCGTCGGTCTGGCCGTCGCAGTCGTCGTCTTTGCCATTGCAGCTTTCGACCGCGGGCGTCGCGCCGTCGCACAGCGACAGCCCGGATTCGCCACAGCTGCGGCTGCCGGCGCAGGTGCCGACCCCACAGACCGTCGAACGCTTGTCGGCGATGGCGCGCGGGCTACAGCCACACTGCGCGATCGCCCCGCCGTCTTCGCGCACGCATTGCAACACCAGGCCGCTGTCGATGCTGGAAATCGGCCGGCAGGTGTAGCCCGGGCCGCAGTCGGCCTGGCCCTGGCACGCCACGCCGCAATAGCGGCCAAGGCTGCCGTAGTCGACGCACGCAGCGCCCGGGTGGCCGGGATCGCGGCAGTCGGCGCTGGTCGCGCACGGGTCGCACAACCGGCCGGCCTTGGCAACGCACCACGGGCCAGGCTTGCTGGCGGTGGCCACGGTTCGGCAGGTGAATTGGGCCGCGCAGGCCCCTTGCTGGCATGGCACCGCGCAGGTCTTGAGGTTGTCGGCGTCGGTCAGGCACAGGCCGCTGGCCGTGCAGTCGGCATCGGTCGCGCAGGCGCAGCCGTGACCGCCAGGGCAGTGCCACGCTTGCGCTTCGGTCGGCGGCGCACCCGGCAATTCAGCCTGCTGGGTGGCCTCGGCCTGCGCGACGTCGGCCACCGTGCCGCCGTCTGCGGGCGGGTCGCCGATCGAACACCCGGCCAGCAGCAGCACCGCCACCAGGGCGCGCAGGGTCGGCCGGCCGGCGGCCGCGAATACGGTCAGGTGGGTCATCGGGCTCCGGTGCAAAGCGGCCGCATGGCGCGGAGCGGCGGCCGGATCGCGCATCTTAGTGGTGTGCCCCTGCGCGCACAAGATTTGGCCGGCCGGCGGAACGCGCGCGGCCAATCGCGGCAAGGGACGTACTTTGCGAGGCGGTTTTGCGCCGACCCCCGGTTTGGTGGCACCCTGCGGGGTGGGTGTGGCCGGGCCGCTTTCCCCGCGGCCGTGCCGGGGCACCGCCC
The DNA here is from genome assembly GCA_964230235.1 of Myxococcota bacterium. Lineage (GTDB taxonomy): Bacteria > Myxococcota_A > UBA9042 > UBA9042 > UBA9042 > SXRM01. The sequence goes on along the minus strand of CAXRHS010000918.1, from coordinate 836 downwards.
GCTACCCTAAGACTGGAGGCTGTTGCTCGACAGCCCCAGGCGCGGCACTCGTCGCGCTGGTGGTGAAAGGTCCGCAAGGATTTCAAATGGTCCGCGCGGCGGCCCCCTTTGGAAAAGGCAGCGCGGCGAACCCCTGTTTGTGCAGCCTCATTGGTTGGTGGAGGACCCGATGGCCCAGGACAACGACGACAACAAGCCGCTCGACAGTGTGCGCGAGTGGCTGGCCCGCGAGCCGCCCAACGCCGCCGAACGAGCGGAGTCGATTGAAAAGCTGGATTTGCAGTTGGACGAGGTGCTCGACTTGTCGCGACGCCTCGCCCACAACCTGGCCGGCAGACCCGATGCGTGGGGCGACCCGCAGGTGCTGGCGCTGCAAGCTCAGCTTGCCGGGCTGCGCGGTGCGCTGTTGCAGCGCTGGATCGATCTTGTGGTTGCGGTGCGCCTGAGCGGCACCCGCCTCAAGCCCGAAGTGCGCGCGACCTTTCGCCGCACCGAGTCGCGCGGCCCCAACTGGGACGAGATCCGCGACCGGCCGACCAACGAATACCCGGTGGCGCGCGGACCCTCAGGGCCGTTCGTGCAAGTGGACGACGGCCAGCGCCTGCGGCTGCAAGCTGCGCTGAGCGGCCAGTTCGCGGCGGTGGCGAATCCGACTGTCTTTCCGCTGCAACTGGCCCAGACTGTCCGCGCAGAGCTCGGCGATCTGCCCCAGGTCATCGACAGCGAAGAGGCGCTGCGCAGTGAACTCAAGCTGCTGGTGCGCTGTACCCGGCCAGAGCGGCAAGAAGCCTGGCGGTCGCTGCCGGCCGATGTGCAGGTGCCGATCATCGCGCACA